>JBPCWG010000461.1:0-7427 GCA_051009705.1 Methyloligellaceae bacterium
AAAAATTAGAAGTGTTTGAATATCGACAGGCAAAACTGGATTACTCCGTTATTTTCTCCTGGTCGCTTATCGATTGACCGGGGCAACATTTTTCCGGGTTCATCCCGATTGATAACCCACCTGATAAAACCAGGACCGCTCCCGTACAGGTAAGCTATTCCACATCTACCACCAGCTTATCGGGAACAGCAAACTCTTTTACATGACTATCATTCTACATGAATATCATTCCTAAAATACTTTCACTTCGCTTTCGTCCTGATATGATCTTGGCGCGCCATAAGGACAATCATGTTGAAACGCAATTTACAGCCGCCGGTAGAGTGGACAAGCAACAGGGATAGATGATGGGTCAATTGAAAAATTATGAAATATCGTCGCAAGGACGTTTCCGGTCCAACACAACGGAGCGACGCTCATGAAAACTCAGATGGTGCTGATCGGCAGGGCGACAGAGAGAGCCATGAAGGGATTTCAGGCCCATTTTGATGTCCATTTGGCCGCAACCGCCGACGAGTTTGAGCGCATCGCTAATGAAATGGGAGCCGAGATCGAAGCCGCGGCGACCAGCGGACATTACGGCATGACGGCGGAACAAATGGATGCACTGCCCAATCTCAAGGTCGTTTCCGGATTTGGCGTCGGCTACGACACTATCGATGCGGATTACGCGGCACGAAAGGGAATCCTCGTCGGTCATACACCGGATGTACTCAATCGGGACGTCGCCAACACCGCGATTATGCTGCTGCTGGCGACGAGCAGGCGGCTGATCCGTGACAATAAATGGCTTAGCTCCGGGGACTGGAAGCGACACGGCGATGCCCCCCACACTCATTCGATCGAGGGAAAACCGGTGGGCATTGTGGGTCTGGGGCGCATCGGCGAAGTCATCGCTGAAAAACTCGGCGCCTTTGACTGCGTCGTTTCCTATCACACCCGCAACAAAAAGACGGATTCGCCTCTCACCTATTACGCCGACCTCGTCGCCCTGGCCCGGGATGTGGATTATCTGATCGTTATTGTCCCGGGGGGTGCCGGCACACACAAACTCATCAACCGCCCGGTTATCGATGCCCTCGGCAGGGACGGCACACTGATCAATATTGCACGGGGTTCCGTCGTCGATGAAGCCGAGCTGGTCGAAGCCCTTGGGGAAGGGCGCCTCGGAGCCGCCGGGCTCGATGTCTTCGAAAATGAGCCGGATGTTCCCGAAGCCCTGCTGACCATGGATAATGTGGTCCTCACACCGCATGTGGGCAGTGCCACAATCGAAACCCGGACGGCGATGGACAATCTGTTCGTGGATAATCTCGTGCGCTATTTCAAAGATGGGCGCATACCCGCACCGGTCCCCGAATGCGCCGGGTTGCAGGACGGTTGAGTAAGCACTTGCGAAAAATTTTTGCAGACAAAGAGGCAGATAAATGCACTATAGGTTCACATACCGCACCTCATACAGAGGTCGCACAAGGGAGCGGCGCAATGCGATTTGCCTGTGATACCGGTGGAACTTTCACGGATCTCATCGTTGAGGACGATGAAGGCCGATTGACCATGTACAAAACCCCGACGGTGCCTTCGGATCCGGTCGTCGGTGTCCTCGATGCCCTGCAAGCCGCCGCCGATGATCGCAATATCGCCCTGACCGATCTCCTGGCCAGGGGTGAAATTCTCATTCACGGCACCACACATGCGATCAATGCCATCATCACCGGAAATACAGCGAAAACCGCTTTTCTGACGACCAAAGGGCATCCGGACGTCCTGATTCTCAGGGAAGCCGGTCGCATTGAACCCTTCAATTTTCGCATCCCCTATCCGACGCCCTATGTGCCCCGTGCGCTGACCTTTCAAATTCCGGAACGGGTCAATTCACTCGGCGATGTCGTGTCCGGGCTCGACGAAACCGCAGTTCGCCAAACCATAACCAACTTGCAGGATCTGGATATCGAGGCCGTTGCCGTTTGTCTCCTGTGGTCGATCACCAACCCGGAACATGAACTGAAAGTCGGGGAACTGTTAGACACGCACCTGCCAGGTGTTCCCTATACGCTTTCACACGAGCTCAATCCCACGCTCCGGGAGTATCGCCGGGCCTCGTCCACGGCCATCGATGCCTCCCTCAAACCGCTAATGACCAACTATCTCGCCAGCCTGACCAACCGGCTGAAAGACGCCGGTTTTGACGGCCGTACCCTGGTCCTGACATCCCAGGGCGGGATGATGGAGGCGGATGAACTGGCGTCGAAGCCGATCCATGCCATCAATTCCGGTCCATCCATGGCCCCCATCGCCGGCGGGCGCTATGCGCTCATGGATTGCGAAGAGTCCAATGCCATTATTGCCGATACCGGCGGCACCACTTATGATGTTTCCCTCGTACGCCAGGGACGCATTCCCCGCACCCATGAAACCTGGATCGGTCAGCCCTTTCGCGGTCACATGACCGGATTTTCGTCTATCGATATCAAGAGTGTCGGGGCCGGAGGTGGCTCGATCGCCTCGGTGGACGATGGTGGCATCCTCCATGTGGGGCCGAAAAGTGCCGGCGCTTCGCCGGGACCCGTCTGTTATGGCAAGGGCGGCGCGGAGCCGACACTGACCGATGCCTGTCTCGTTCTCGGTTATATCGATGCGGAATATTTTTTAGGCGGGACCATCGGCCTCGACGTCTCCGCCGCCGAGCAGGCGATCCAGGCCAGGATCGCTGAACCCCTGGGGCTTAATTTGATGGAATCCGCAAGCGCTATCGTCAGCGTCGCGACGGAAAACATGGTCCAGGCCATTTCGGAAATAACCGTGAACCAGGGCATCGATCCCGCGGAAGCCGTTCTCGTCGGCGGTGGCGGTGCGGCCGGACTGAATTCGGTCTTCGTTGCCCGCCGTCTCGGATGTCCGACCCTGCTGTTTCCAGATACGGGCGCCGGCCTCAGCGCCTTTGGCGCCCTTCTCTCGGATCTGAAATCTGAATATCGACGCATGTTTTTTACGACTTCGGAGAACTTTGATTGGGAGGCGGTCAATGCCATGCTTGCGGATTTGCGCACCCAGGGACAGAAATTTATCGACGGACCAGGGAAAAACGCGACTCAATCCGCCATCCAATTTTCGGTCGAAGCCCGCTATGCCAGCCAGGTCTGGGAGATCGACGTGCCGTTGAAATCGGAAAGCTTCCAGACGGATAAAGACCTTGACCAGGTTGTCGAAGACTTCCACCGGGCACACGAAGAAATCTTTGCGGTCAAGGACCCGGACTCGGCAGTGGAGTTCGTCGGCTGGAACGCCGCTGTCAGCTGCAAGCTCGGCAGTGACCATATGGGGCGCCTGACAATTTCATCCGCCGCTCCGACACATGAGGCCACGCGCAACGTGTATTTTGATGGGATCGGGCGGATCGATGCCAAGGTACAGATGCTTCATGAGCTCAACGTCAATGAGCCGCAGACCGGTCCGTCCATCATCGAGACACCGTATACGACAATTGTTATCGATCCGGGCACGAGCTATCACCTCACCGAGGGAGGCAATGTTCTGGTAGCGCCTTAGTTACAAGCAAATTGGGGATCACGATTACCGCAGGAAGCAGCATATGAGTCCAGATAATAAGAGCACAACCGAAACCGGGAACAGCGCCGACAAACTCGACGGCGCCCGCCTCGCGATCCTCTCCAACCGTTTCGGCGGCATTTGCCGAAAAATGGGGAATACGCTTCTGCGCACGGGACGCTCCGGCGTTCTCAACCGGGCCAAGGATTTTTCCTGCTGCATCGTTACCCGCGACTGTGAATTGCTGGTTGCCGAAGAAAGCCTGCCGATCCATGTGTTGTCGGGCCCGGACCTGATGGCGCGTTCGATGATCGAATTTCATCCCGAATTAAAGCGCGGGGACGTCTTTCTGCACAATTCGCCCTACCATGGGGACAGCCATCCGGCGGATCATACGCTGCTCATGCCGGTGATCGATGATGACGGCGTGCATCATTACACGGTTATCGCAAAGGCCCATCAGGCGGACATCGGCAATTCCATTCCGACCACCTATCACGGGACGGCCCGGGATGTTTACGAGGAGGGCGCGTTGATCTTCCCGGCGGTGAAGGTCGCTGAAAATTATGTAATCAACGAGGATATCGTGCGCATGTGCCGCCTGCGTATTCGCGTGCCTGATCAATGGTATGGAGATTTTCTGGCGATGCTGGGGGCCACTTTTATCGGAGAGCGGGAAATCCGTACCCTGGCTTCTGAATCGGGCTATGATCTGCTGCACAATTTCACCAGACAATGGCTGGATTATTCCGAACGGCGTATGATCGGCGCAATAGGCCGCATGGCCGAGGGCGCGGCAGTGGCTCAATCCACCCATGATGCGATCCTGGGAACACCCGATGACGGCATTACCATAACCTCGAAAGTCAGCATCGATCACAAGGATTCGATGATCCGGGTTGATCTCCGGGACAATCCGGATGCGCTGGCCTGCGGGTTGAACGTATCGGAAGCCTGCACCCGTACATCGGCGATGATCGGCATTTTCAATACCGTGGATCCCACGGTT
Organism: Methyloligellaceae bacterium; assembly: GCA_051009705.1. Taxonomy (GTDB): domain Bacteria; phylum Pseudomonadota; class Alphaproteobacteria; order Rhizobiales; family CAYWUX01; genus JANQOC01. The sequence goes on from JBPCWG010000461.1 coordinate 4,559, forward strand.
CCAAAAAATGCAGGCGCTTTCCGGCGGGTTGAAATTACCCTCAAGGACAATGGCGTCGTCGGCATTCCGCGACATCCCACCAGCTGTTCGGCCTCGACGACGAATCTTGCGGACCGGGTGCAAAATTCCACCATGCTGGCCCTCGCCAAGATCGGTGACGGGCTGGGTATGGGAGAAATCGGCTGTTTCTGTCCACCGTCAACCTCGGTGGTCTCGGGCGTCGATCCGAGAAACGGCGCATCCTATGTGAACCAGCTGTTTCTCGGTCATACAGCCGGGGCCGGCGCACCATTCGAGGATGCGTGGATGACCATGCTGCATGCGGGAAATGGCGGCATGTGCTTTATCGACAGCGTCGAGCTAGATGAAATCTATACGCCGATCGTCGTTTATACACGCCAGCTGATCGAAGACAGCGAGGGGGCGGGAAAATTCCGCGGAGCGCCGGGTATCGAGGTCGAATTTGGCCCCGTGAACTGCCGCATGGAGGCCGGGTTTGTTGCCGATGGCAACATCAACAATCCCAAGGGAGCCCGTGGCGGCGGAGCGGCGGCGAAATCCGACCAGTACCGACGAAAAACCGATGGCAGCCTGGAACGCCTCGAACAATGTTCCCAGGTCTGGATTGAAGATGGGGAAACCCTTGTCTCAATTGCCTGCGGCGGCGGTGGATATGGACGAGCCGAGGAACGGGAGCCGGAACACGTGCGTCAGGATGTTCGGGAAGGACTGGTCAGTATCGACCGGGCAAAAGAGGTTTATCATGTGGCCCTGACAGCTGACTGCGAAATCGATCATGATGAAACGGAACGCCTGCGAAGTTAACGTCCAGGAACACAAGACCTGCGCCAATGATCAGGCCATCACCGGTCGATGAACGATCGAACGGAACAAAAGGATCAAACCAGAACAGAAGAAGGGAGAAAACTCATGCGTTTAAAAGACAAAGTCGCGATTGTCACGGGATCCTCCATGGGGATCGGCGAAGCCATTGCCAAACGGTTCGCCAAGGAAGGGGCAACGGTAGCCATCAACTATCTCAAAAGTCCCGACCATGCGTCCAAGGTGGTCAACGATATTACCGAGGCCGGGGGCAAGGCGAAGAGCTACAAAGCCGATGTCTCGAATATTGCGGAAATCGAGCGCTTCACCGAAGAGGTCATCGCGGATTTCGGGGTACCCGATATCCTGGTCAACAATGCCGGCGTCTTTCGTACCGTGCCGGTCATGGAAACGACAGAGGAAATCTGGGATGAACAATTGGATCTTAATTTGAAGGGTTATTTTTTCTTCGTCAAAACACTGGTGCCGCATTGGCGCAAATCCGGTGGCGGCAAGGTGATCAATATTTCCTCGATTGCCGGTACCGGCGGTTTCCCAAACTGCCCGGCCTATTGTGCTTCCAAGGGTGGCGTTGTGAACATGACACGGGCCCTGGCGGCGGAACTGGGCAAGGAAAACATCAACATCAATTCCATTGCGCCGGGCAATGTGGCGACACCGCTGAATGCCCATGTTCGCGGTCCCGACAGCGAAGAATATATAGAACTGATGCGCACATTCACGCCGACGGGTATCGCCTTTCTGGACCCCGAGGATATGACGGGAACGGCGGTATTCCTGGCCAGTGACGATGCCAAGGCGATACATGGCGAGACGATCATCGTCGATGCCGGCTGGTCCGTCTGGTAGATCATGGGCGGAAACGAAACCGGTGGCCGGGGTGTCGGCTATGCCAATGGCCGGTTTATTGACATCGAAGAAGCGGCGGTTCCCCTCGTTGACTGGGGATTTATTCGATCCGATGCGACATATGATGTTGTCGGGGTGTGGAACGGCCGTTTTTTCCGTCTCGAGGATCATCTCGACCGGTTCGAGAACTCGGTTTCCAGCCTGCGCATGATCCTGCCCGTGTCACGGGAAGAGATCAGGCGCATTCTCGCTGAATGCGTCGACCGGGGCAATTTGCAGGATGCATATGTCTCCATGACCTGCACCCGCGGATTGCCGCCCCAAGGCAGTCGGGACCTGCGGAAGTTTGAAAACCGGTTCTATGCTTTTGCCATTCCCTATGTCCACATCTTCGATACCGAGAGCCAAGGCCGTGGCGCCCGTCTGGTGACGGCCGAAACAAGGAGAATTCCGGAGACTTCGGTAAATCCACGGATCAAAAACTATCACTGGCTCGATTTCATCATGAGCCTCTATGAAACATACGACCGGAATGCAGATCTGCCCCTGCTTCTGAGCCAGGACGATTATGTCACCGAAGGTGGGGGGTATAATATTTTTGCAGCCCGCGACGGCCAACTCGTCACACCAAGAAGGGGCGTTCTGGAAGGCATTACGCGACAGACCGTGTTCGATATCTGTACGGCCCGCAACATTCCCATCGAGGTTTCGGACATGAAACTGGAAACGCTCTACAAGGCCGATGAGATTTTTCTTACGAGCACGGCGGGCGGAATCATGGCAGTGGAGACCGTGGATGAACATTCCCCCCGCTCCGGCTGCCCGGGCCCCTTGACCGAAACCGTGCGTTCGACATACTGGCAATGGCACGAAGACCCGAAATGGACAATTGATGTGCGGTCGCTTCTGACCTGAATTAACGGCAACCTCACCGGAAGGCAACAATATATGAAGAATCAAGTCGCTCCCATAGAAGTCGGTATCTGTGTGTTCGATCTCCCGGCGATGATTTCATTCTACACTGATATTCTCGGGTTTGAGCTGAACAGCGAAATTCCGGTCCCAGCGGATAAAAGTGACCCCGCAGGCTTCTGTGCCGAAGGATATACGATCGTCCGCCTGCAATCCAGCAAGGGAGAACGCATCAAGCTCGTCAAATCAGGGAGGTCTCCAAACG
>JBPCWG010000462.1:0-3847 GCA_051009705.1 Methyloligellaceae bacterium
TCTGATTAAATTTCCCAGAATCTGCTCTTCTATTGATGATAATTATTGTTGCGGTGGTCCAGACTTACTGTGTCAGTCGCGCCAGAACCGTTTGCACGTTTGGGGCTGACAATTCCAGAACAACAAGCCCGGATATGACAACAACCATTCCCGTGGCAATCCACTGCTGGAGACCGCGGCGAAAAATCCGTTTGAACTGCCGCGCTTCAGCGTACGTCGTCGATTGTCGGATCGCCTTTGACAGACGGAACAAGTGTCTGGGCTTCAGCCAATCAAAGTTATCATCCATCATTATCCCCCACCGAGTTCCCTATTATTGTTCGAATCTCTGCCGATCCATTAGGGAAGTAACGCACGGTCAAAACAAGCTTAAGATGTTATCTTGTGGAAGCAGCGGGGATAGAATTGTTTAAAGTTGGGGTTAATCGAATAGTTTCCGTGCATTAAGATATTGCCCCTGAAACGGCGGTACACAGAATTGAAGCCTCAAGAATTTCTAGTCCAAAAAAAATCTGTCATTTTTCCGGTTTATCGACTCAATGTGACGAGGATGACTCCGGGGACGACCAACAGAATTGTCACCACGGTCCGCCACGAAATGGTTTCCCGTTTGAAAATGAAAGCCCCGAGAAGCATGGCAAATACCGGTGAAGACGACACGATCGGTGCCACCAGGACCAGATCACCTGATTTCAGAGCTGCATTCAGCGTCAGCACACCGATACCGTTGAATATGCCGGAGTAGATAAATCCGTTGAGTCGCGTGGACAGGGGTGGAAATCGTTTGCCGCGGAGGACAAACGCCAGAACGGCAACAATTGTCGAAGTGATAAAGGCGACAAAACTCGCATAAAAAGAACTCGGGACATCAAGGAGCCCGATTTTGGTCACCGCCTGTCCGCCGGATCGGATGAGCGCCGCGCCAAATGGAAGTGCCATGGCCCAAAGCGGCCAGGACCTTTTAAGACCCTTGGGATTGAGGGCGGCGATACCAATACCGACGACGACAAACAGAGTTCCGAACAGATTGTTGGCATTAATGGTTTCTCCAAGAAGCAATATACCGAATACAATCGCAAATATGGGACTCGTGGCGGCCAGTCCGCTGGTCAGGGTCGGCCCGAGAATTTTAACGCCCGTCGCCGATAAAGTTGAGGAAACCGCCGGTAGTAACAGGCCGACAAGGCCAAACCACAAGGTGGCCTTTGTGAACCAGTAGTGGCTCTCGATCCAAAAGGGTGCAAAGGGGATATAGAACAGCAGGGTGGTCACAATGGATATCATCGCCCCCGTCTGTGGATCTGTGTATTGCAGCCCGACATTCTGCAATTGAATGGAGAGCGCAAATGTCAGGGCTGACGTCAGGGCGAACAGGATCGTCAGTATAATCGGGTCGAGAGGCAATTCACTATGTTCTTGGTGTTGTGACGAAAAGAGCGAAACGAATAGGCTTTCTGGCAGTCTTACCTGTCAGGTACAAGGGAGGAAAGGTGGGAATTCCAAAATCCGGGATATCGTTCAAGTCAGAGCTGTTCGGCAGGCTCCAGCCAGTGTTCAAAAATTTCCATTTCGATAATATCATGCTGGCCCCCCTCGTAATCCTGCCAGACGTGGTTTTGAAGGAACTTGGCCCGGTATAAGACTTTCTTCGGCAAACCGTCGAAACCGTACGCCAGTTCTTCCGGATTGGGAAAAGTACCGCATATGCGTTCGATTGTTCCGGTTTTTCCCCGAATATACCACGGAGTCCGGCGATGTCCGGGAGGAGCGGAAACTTTGACGCTAATCGTGTCGCCAACATTGAAACGCGCATTCGGTGCAGGCGTATAGGTTGATATGGCAGCCTCGTTATCGTCGGGCATAAATACGTCCTTCCGTCATATCCAGGACTTCGATTTTCACAGCCGCTGAATCTCTGGACTTCATAGTGTGCAACGGAACAGTGTTTGTAAAGAGTGTGCGTGATCCTTGGTCGGCGTTACCGGATATGAGACTTCTCAAGAACAGCATGAACTCCTTTGACGCCGTTGACAGTCTGGGTGATCCGCAAATCGCAAACCATGGAACATAGCGAATAGGCCTGTTCCCGGTTCAGGTCGGTCTGTGCCATTATCAGATCGATCATATCCCGCAGGGCGCTTTTGGCTGCGACATCGAGATCGGGATCGAGGCCGATAGTAATGTGGTCCTTGTCGGTTTCTGCCCGTGGTCTTGTCAGGGAAATGTCCTTGCGAATGTGAAAAGAGAATGTCCCGATCAGGCCGGTTTCAACCGCCGTGACACAAACTTCGCCATCACCCTGGATGGCATGACCATCGCCGGTGGAAAACAAACCTCCATCCTGGAAGGTCGGGAGGAAGAGTGTCGCGCCGGCCTGCAATTCCTTGAGATCCATATTACCGCCAAAAGCCCGGGGCTCCTTGGAGGACAATTCCCCCCAGACCATCGGAGGGGCCACGCCCATGACGCCGAAAAAGGGAGCGGCATTCAGTGTTTTGCCCCAGGGCAGTCTGACTTCGTTGGAGTCGCGATCAATACCCAGATGCATGAGAGTATAGTCCGGGAAGTCTTCCGGCAGCGTACCCGCAAGGGGTTTGATAATATTCCAACCCCAGTCTGTATCCAACCGGATATCAATAATGCGAATTTCCAGGGTGTCGCCGGCGTTAAGCCCCTTGATGGCAACAGGGCCTGTAAGGATATGACCCGGCAACACGCGTTTCTTCACGTTCTCGACGATGGCCCGATGATCCTTTGACACCGTAAAGTCGCTGTCTGGCAGAACTTCGGGACCTCCTGATACGGTTCTGATTTCGACGATGTCGCCGTCGTCGACTTCAAGAACTGGAGCGAGGTCCCCCCGGAAATAACCCCAGTGCACGGTGTCAGGTGTTGCGTTTAGTTTAGCTTTCATGTTTCCAAGCATAAAGCGCGCTATCGAGATCCGCAATAAGATCATCGGGTTCATCAAGGCCGATATGCAGACGAAAGGCGGTTCCTTCAGCCGACCAGGGAACCGCGGTGCGATAGGACGTCGGATCAAAGGGAATGGCCAGGCTTTCATAGCCACCCCAGGAAAAGCCCATGGCGAACAGGTTGAGGTGATCGAGGAAGGCGCGGGTGGCGGCTTCCGAACCACCGTTCATGACAATAGAAAACAAGCCACTCGCCCCGTGGAAATCCCTTTTCCAAATCGAATGACCGGGATCGGTCTCCAGGGCCGGGTGAAGCACCCGGGAGACATCTGGATGATCTCGAAGCCAGCTAGCGATTTTGACCCCTGACTCCCAGTGGCGTTGCAGACGCACCGGCATTGTCCGAATGCCCCTGAGGCCGAGATAGGCATCCTCGGGTCCGGGACACAGGCCGAAATTCATGAAATTCTGGTCGACAAGTTCAAAGGCGCGCTCATTGGTGGTTATGGATCCGAGCATCGCATCTGAATGGCCGATGATGTATTTCGTTGCGGCCTGAACGGAAACATCGATGCCGAATTCAAATGGCTTGAAATAGAGCGGTGAGGCCCAGGTATTGTCCATGACCGTCCATATGTCTTTGTCCCTGGCCACGGAAACAATTGCGGGTATATCCTGCATCTCAAATGTCTGAGAACCCGGCGCTTCAAGAAAAATCAGCTTGGTGTTATCTTTAATCAAGGAATTTATGTCTGAACCCAGAGACGGATCGTAATACGTCGTTTCGATATTCATCCGCTGCAATACCTCATCGCAAAAGCGGCGGGTCGGGCGATAGACACTGTCTGTGACCAGGATATGATCGCCGGATTTCAGAAATGCGGATAGAGCACAGGCCAGAGCGGCGAGGCCTGAGGGAGGGAGCACTGTCC
>JBPCWG010000463.1:0-29405 GCA_051009705.1 Methyloligellaceae bacterium
GATTGTTGCATTGGAACCTGGGCATCCTCAAACGCGGCATCCTCGTCTTTTCGGGACTTGCGCTTCAAGAAGGATATGCCGCGTTTACCGGATTTGGCGCTATCTTTTTCAATTGCGATCAAACTGCTCAGGACTTCGCGATCGGTCAGGGGATCTCCGTAAATAACACCCTGTCCATATTCAAACTTAAGGGAGCGCAGAAACAGAGCGTCCTGCACCAGCTCGATGCCATCAGCGATAAGCCTTTTATCAAGACCCTGCATCATCGCTACGATAGATTTCACCAGGATCGCATTGGATTCGTTCTGGGAAATATTTTGAATATAAGACTTATCTACCTTCACGGCATCAAAAGGCAGCCGGCTCAGATAGTTGAAGGATGAAAAACCACTGCCGAATTTATCCAGGGTCAAGGACGCTCCCGCTCCTTTCAACCAGTCGAGAATTTCCACCGCCTGTTCCGGATTTTCGAGAATCAGTGATTCCGGAATCTCAAGCTTGAGTGTGCCTTTGGGAATAGCATCCCGTCGCAAAATCATGCGGATCTCCTGCACGAGTTCATGACGGAAAACCTGATTGCTTGAAATGTTTACACTCACGAATAATGGATTTTCGCGCTTAGGGAATTTCTTCCGCCAGAGTGCGATCTGTCGTGTCGCCTGGTCAAGAATCAAATTAACCAGCGACGGCAGAGCCCCGGACCGCTCGGCAATCTTGCTGAAATCCTCTAGTGACATCAAACCGAACTGGGGATGTTCCCAATACATAACGGCTTCGAAGCCGACAACAGACTCTTCGATGAGATCGATGATCGGTTGGTAGTAGACCCGTATCTGGCGACGTTCTATGGCGCGCTGCAGATCCGCTTCAATGGCATGACGGTCATCTTTTTCGTGACGCATTTCGGGTTTGAATATTTCCACGCGGTCGCTGCCCATGCGCTTGGCAGCATACATGGCGATTTCAGCTTCCCGCAATAAATCCGCCTGGTTGGCCTGTGACCCATCGTAAACCGCAATACCGATACTGCTCGTAAGAACCACTTCCTTGTCGTTGAATTTCATGGGGCTGCGCAGAGAACGGCGGACGCGCTCCGCCAGCATCGCGATCTGGCGCGGCTCGGTTTCGGTGACCAGAAGAATTGCAAACTGATCGCCGCCCACCCGGGCAATAGTGTCCAACGGGGTCAGATGCCGGGCTAATCGCCGGGCTACGGTCAAAAGCATGCTGTCTCCAACGACCAATCCGAAATTGGCGTTGACTTCCCGAAATCGATCGATATCGATGTAGAGAATAGTGGGCCGGTACGTGCCCTCTTCGGCGGCTCGCGTTAGGCTCGCAGAGATGCGGTCAAGCATGAGTTCCCGATTAGGCAGTCCAGTGAGACTGTCATAAACCGCGTCATGGAGCAGTCTCTCATGTGCTCTTTTCGATTCGGTTATATCGCGCATGAGACCAACACACTTCAGGGAGCGATATTGATTGCTCGGTGCTGAATGCGCCCGGAGCTCGTACCAGAGATAGCTGCTGTCGGAGCGACGAAGTCTGAAGTCAAGATTAAAATCACCGCCATTTTGTTCCTGCAGCGACCACAATTGCATGCGGAAACGCTCCTGATCGGCGGGATGCAGAAAGGTCAGCCACTCATCCACTCGGCAGTTCAGCGATCCCGGCTGCAGTCGCAAGTCAACTTCAACGTCTTCGCTTACGCTAATCTCATCGCGACGCGCATTCCATTCGAATACCGAGGCCTTAGCGCCTTCGATCGCCTGGGAGCGCTGTTGCAGCTGTCCAGGCAATCCGCCGGACATGGGCTCAAAGGCATGGAAGGCGTACTGTGTGACTGTAAAACCGAGAAGCAGGACAATCAGAACCATACCGGAAATAATTCCGGCAACGGCGATATCCCCTGAGAGCTGGCCTGTGATCGCCACCGATGTGCCGAAGATCCAGACCAGGAAAAGCAGCCAGCTTGGCACCAGCGCCAGCGCACGATCCTGTCCTCGAAAAGACAGGTAAATAGTCATCAAGGCGCCAACGACACTGATCAGCACGAAAGAAGCCCGGGCGAATCCGGAAGCCATAACCGGATCCAGAATGGCAAGGAAGATCAATCCGAGCTGGGCCAGATACCAGCCGAGAACCGACAGCCGGATCCAGTTGTGCCACAGAGACAGGCGTAAAAAAGTGTACAGAAACAACACAAAATGGGCGGCAATCGCTGCCTCCGCCGCCGCCCGGTAAATCGCGTTATTGTCGGCGACCAACTGGAAGAGTTTGTGCCAGAATCCAAAGTCGACGCAAAGATAAGCCACGACACTCCAGGCAATCAGCGCCGCGGAAGGAAATATGGCCCTATGGTTCGCGACAAAAATAGCAGTCAGGAACACAGCGAGCAAACCGGTAATCCCCAGCAGAATCCCCTTGAACAGGGTGAAATCACGGGCGCGTTTTTCAAACGCCCGGGCTTGCCAGAGAAACAGCCGCGGAAAATTGCTGGAGCTGAGTTCGGCGATAAAGGTTACAGTGGCCCCGGGCGCCAATTCCATTTTGTATATATCAACACTGTCATTCTCTACCTGCTCCGGCAGGAAGCCGATAGAAGGCGTAATACGGGAGATATGCCGGGAGTCCAGTTTCGGCCAGAAAATACCGGAACCGATAAGGCTGTAACGATCGGCTGTTATCCATCGTTCGATACGCTTGTCCGTCGTGTTGCTCAAGGCAAAGACAACCCAGTTGGGATTTGTTCCGTCGTTGAGGGCATCCACTTCCATGCGCCCAGCAATGCCGTCAGCACCAGGAGCTGTTTCCACCTGCAGGCTGTTTCCCCGACCTTCATAGAATTCGCCGAGATGCGTAATTTCTATTTTTTCCTGATTGGGAACGATTTTTATGGGTTCGAGTGCTCTGGCTGGAGCCGTCGAATAAAATTCAACCAAAAACAGAGCCAACGCCACTATCCCTATCAAAGGGATCGTATTTGTGAAGAATTTTGCAGGTCGACGCGAACGGATTGAGCGCCGAATTCGGTATAATTTGCGCAATCTCTTGATGAAATTATGAGGCTTCATTTCAATCCGTAACCGATCCGTCTCAGCCGCAGTTTCAAAAAAGAATCCTGTTTAGAATTCTTCGATTCTATACGTCACCTTTTAACAGCGCAAACAATAGATGATCTTGCCAAACACCATTGATCCGCAAATATTTTCTGGCCACGCCCTCCCGCTCAAATCCGATCTTTTCCAACAGGCCGATGGACGCCTCATTTCGAGGCAGACATGCGGCCTCCAGGCGATGCAATCCAAGTGTTTCAAACACAAAAGGGAGCACTGTCAGGACACCGGCTGTCATATATCCCTGCTGGGCGTAGGGCAGCCCGACCCAATAGCCCAGTGAACAGGATTGTGTGACGCCCCGTCGAACATTGGACAGAGTCATACCGCCTCGTAATCCATTATCTGATTTGTCGAATATAAAGAAGGCATATCCGAGATCGTCGCGATAATCTCGCTGGTAATGGCGCACGCGCCGCCGGTACGAAGCACGGGTTAGTTCATCGCGGATCCATGTGGGCTCCCAGGGGGTCAAAAAATCCCGACTCTGATTTCGGAGTTCCGCCCACTCGGCATAATCGGTCATCTGAGGCATGCGCAGAAAGACGCGCTCCCCCTGAATAACGGGACCAAGGTCAGATGCCGAAACGGACCTTAAAAAAGCCATTCGCACTTATCTCCGTTCGAATTCGCGATTGATCCGTAACTTGGCTATGGTTGCATCAATTGAATTGGTTCGTAAAAGCTTCATAAGTTTCAAAATTTCCCAATGGTCCAACGCCGGAACAGACCGGCAATCCGCGGCTTATCAAGTCAGTGACCAGCTGACACACATCGTCGCCTTCGACATTTTCCACTTTTTCGATCAATTCATCAATGTTCAGTGGCCGACCAAAGTTAATCATTTGCCGCGCCAGCTGTTCGGCGCGGGCACCGGAATTTTCAAGACTCATGGTCAGACCGGCCTTGAGCTGAGCTTTGGCTTTTGCAACTTCCCTTTCTTCCGGACCCTCCCGGCCCATTTTTAGCAACTCTTCGGTTATCACGTCTAATAAACGCGGAATTTGTTCTCTTCCTGTCGCCGCATGGATGCAGAACAATCCCGTGTCAGCCAGACCCCACGTGAACGCATAGATGGAGTAACAAAGCCCATGTTTTTCTCTAACTTCCTGAAAAAGCCGAGACGACATGCCACCGCCAAACAAACTTGAAAAGACTTGTGCGGCGAAAAAATGTTCACTGGCGACAGGAAACCCTTCAAAACCGACAATGATATGACTTTGTTCAAACGGTTTTTCCGAAAGTCTCAGCCCTCCTTTGTAAGTAGCGGGTGTCTGGGCAAATTTTGGACCTTTTGTGAGACTTGCAAAGTATTTTTCAGCGAAATCCACGATTTGCTCATGTTCGAGGGCTCCAGCGGCTGTAAACACCATATTATGGGAGTTATAATGTTTCCGCTGGTATTCTCGAAGAGAAGCGGGGGACAGTTTGCCGACGCTTTCAACGGTCCCCAGAATGGGACGTCCGAGAGGCTGATCAGGAAATGCAGCTTCCTGCACCAGATCATAGGCGATTTCCTCAGGGCTATCCTGCGCCGAGGCTATTTCCTGAAAGACGACCTCCTTTTCGCGACTTAGCTCCGTTTCGTCGAATAGAGGATTGATAAGGATATCCGAAAGAATATCCATTGCCAATTCGACATCATCTTTCAGAACCCGCACATAATAGGACGTCATATCCAGGCTCGTCGCCGCATTGATATCACCACCGACGGATTCAATCTGTTCGACGATATCGCGGGCCTGGCGCCGGGTCGTTCCCTTGAACGCCATATGCTCCAAGAGATGGGAAATTCCGTGTTGCTCGGGGGCTTCCGAACGCGCACCCGTTTCCACCCATACACCGAGTGATACCGTCCTGAGGTGCGGCATGGCGTGGGTCACGACACGCATGCCATTGGACAGGGTACTGTTCTTGATACTCATGGATTTTTTGCGCTCATGGATAGATTTCACTCAATGCTTAGCCATATTCTCAATCGCCCCTGGATTCGATGAACGCCTTGACGGCGTCGATTTCCCCGGGCAACCGAGTAAATCTTTCTTCCAGGTTCCGCTGGGCTGCAAGGCGCTCGGGCAGTTGAGGTTCCTGGCCAAGGGCGCGCACAAGAGTATCGGGAAATTTGGCCGGATGGGCAGTTGCCAGAGTAATTACTGGATCGCGGTTTTCCCGATCGGACCTGTAAGCAGCTGCGAGGCCGACGGCCGTATGGGGGTCAGCCATATAACGGCTTGCGGCGAAACTCGATTTGATCGTCTCAAACATCTGTTCCTGGTTGACGGAAACCGCTTCAAATTCCGCCAGAAGGGGGACGCGTTCATTTTCAGACAGATGATAAGACCCTTCTTTGGCCAGCTGCTCCATCAGATGGCAAATGCGGCCCGCATCTCGACCGCAGTTTTCAAACAGCAGTCTTTCAAAATTGCTTGAAACCTGAATATCCATGGAGGGACTTTCTGTCGGCACGACTTTGGACGGGCTGTGATCGCCGGTGTTCAGAGTACGCACCAGGATGTCGTTGATGTTTGTCGCAATAATCAGATTGGAAATTCCAAGTCCCATTTTCTTGGCGACATAGCCGGCGAATATGTCACCAAAGTTACCTGTAGGGACGCAAAACTGAACCTGTCGGTACGGGGCTCCGAGAGCAACGGCGCTGGAAAAATAGTAGACGATCTGGGCCATGATCCGCGCCCAGTTAATGGAATTCACACCGGCGAGATGAACCCGATCGCGAAAAGACAGGTCATTGAAAAGACCTTTCACGATGGCCTGACAGTCATCGAAAGTACCGTCAAGGGCGATAGTATGAATGTTCTCGTCCGCCACGGCTGTCATCTGGCGGCGTTGGACATCGCTTACACGCCCGTCCGGAAACAAAATAAATACTTCGACGGAACTTTTTCCGCGAAAGGCTTCAATGGCGGCGCTGCCTGTGTCTCCGGAAGTTGCACCGACTATTGTGATCTTTTCCTGACGTCGTTCCAGCACGTGATCCATGAGACCCGCAAGGACCTGCATGGCGAAATCCTTGAAGGCAAGCGTGGGGCCGTGGAAAAGTTCCAGAAGCCAGTGCCGATGGTCCATCTGTACCAGAGGGGCAATAGCACTGTGGTTAAAACCAGCGTAAGCGGTTTCTACAATGCGGTCGAAATCCGGCCGCGCGATAGTGTCTCCGATGAACGGCCACATCACCTTCCGTGCAATGTCCACATAAGGGCGACCGGCCAAATCGGAAATTTCATCAACACTGAGTTCCGGCCAGTTTGCCGGAACATAGAGGCCGCCATCCCGGGCAAGACCGGCACGCAATACGCCTTCAAAGTCAAGTTCAGGTGATTGACCTCGGGTACTGACGTATTTCAACTGGCGTTCCTTTCAATTTGTCATGAACTCTTTTCTGACTAACGGCGGATTTCAAGGGCTTTCGCAATCCGGAAACGGAACCCGGCAGATCCCTCCGAAGTCGCATTCGGGAGCCCGTTTGGTGCTTATAATGGACCCGCTCTGCGGAAACAATTAATTTGTTTTTCTCAGCTGACCACGGACGAAGACACCATAGACGGCGATCAGGGTCAGGGCTAAGCCCCACCAGGTCAGGGCATACTGTAAATGGCGATTGGACAGGGATAGACGCGTGACACCGCCACGCGGCCAGCCGCCCGCAAGTTTCAAATCGTCACTCTCGATGAGAAAAGGTCGAACCTTGTCGCGCTTTGCTGGTTCAAGGCTTGCTTCCGACATCTCCAGATAGGAGCGCCAATACCACTCGTTCTTTGCAAGATCGTTGACAGGAACAAACAAACCCCGCTCTTGCTTGTAACCCCGGACGATCCCCGAAATATCCACAGCGCCGGAGATCTGCCCCTCTGCCCGCGCCTTTGCACTTTTCAATTCCAGCGGCACAAAACCGCGATCAACAAATATCAGAAACGCGTCCGGCAATGTCAGCGGTACGACGATCCGCCAGCCAGGACGGCCGTTCTCTACCGTGTAGAAGTGAAGCTCTTTCGTATAGTCAAACACACCCCGGACGCGGATACGGTAATATTCTACATCACGGTCCCGCTGCCACAATGTCTGGATTTCGCTCAGGGAACGTTCGGGTCCGGTGGCCCGGCTTTCTATTTTCTGGATAAGGCCTTCTTTCCAGGCGAGACGCTGCCACTGCCAGCTGCCGAGCCCCACCAGGATAATAACCGCCAGCAATGTGAGCAGGCTTAGCCACAGAAGCTTCGCAGATCTTGGGCTTGGGGCCAGGTTCCCGGTCATGTCTGGTCCTTAGTCGGGGCGGTCATTGCCGAACCGTGCTTCGACGGCGCGGTTTCGATACTGAAGTGTAACGAGAATAGCTTTGAACGGCCTTAGTAGCGCCAGGCACAACAATGCTGTGACCGGAAGCCAAACAACACCATGCACCCAGTAAGGAGGCTGATAAAGAACTTCCATCGCGAGAACCCCGGCAACGACAATAAAGCCAACAATCATGATTATAAAAACAGCCGGACCGTCTCCGGAATCCGCGAATTCAAATGACTGACGGCAATGGCTGCACGCCGGTGCGATGGTCAAGAAGCCGGAAAAGAGTTTTCCTACCCCGCAATGGGGACAGACCCCGGCCACACCGCTTCTCAAGAGAGAAGGAACGTTGCGGACTACACGATCATTCATATCGCCAACCACCTGAAACGCCGCACCGTTTACCGGCGGATTTACCGAAAGGCGGGAATATGAAAATCGATCAATTCCCCGCCCCTCGCGGTCCCTATGGAAAAGGGCTGAGCTCTAGCCGTGCGGTGTTCCGGCACCCCAAACATAGATGCAGGCAAACAGGAACAGCCAGACGACGTCAACAAAGTGCCAATACCAGGCCGCGGCTTCAAATCCGAAATGCTGTTTCGGTGTGAAATGCCCAGCCATGGCACGGAATAACATAACTGCCAGACAGATTGTTCCAACAATGACATGGAAACCATGGAAGCCCGTGGCCATGTAGAATGTCGCACCATAGATGTTGTCGGCGAAATTGAAGCCCGCATGGCTATATTCATAGGCTTGCAATGCCGTAAACAGGAGGCCCAGAATGACAGTAAAGAACAATCCCCAGATCAATCCCTTGCGATCATTTTTGAGCAGAGAATGGTGAGCCCATGTGACCGTCGTGCCCGAAGTCAGCAAGATAAGTGTATTTACCAGTGGCAGATCCCAGGGATTAAAAGTTTTAATATCCGCCGGCGGCCACTCCCCGCCGGTGACTTCGTTGCGCTCAACAAGTCCTGTCATCAGCTCTGTGCCCGGCACCTGCCGCACTTCGTTCGGAAAAAGGGCAACATCGAAATAAGCCCAGAACCAAGCGACGAAAAACATGACCTCCGACGCAATGAACATGATCATCCCATATCGGAGATGCAACTGCACGACCGGCGTGTGATCCTTGGTGACTTGAGCCTCATTGATAATATCACGCCACCACATGAACATCGTGAACATGATACCGACAAGGCCGAGAATCAGAACCAAAGGCCCGACATCATGGAAATACATGACAGCGCCAATCGCTGTTATAAACGCGGCCACAGCGCCAACCGCAGGCCAGGGGCTCGGGTCGACCAAATGATAGTCATGGTGCTTTGCGTGTGCTTCCGCCATTGCTAACTCCTGCTCGCTTTCAATTTCTCTGTGTTCATCGGTCTGTCAGACCATCTGTTCGTCTTCAATTTCTGTTCATCCCAAAACTGTTCCCATTCCTTCAGGTTCCTGAAGAACTGTCCGACGGATCGGAGTTTCCGGCCGATTTCTTGTCGGCAGTATTGTCCGAATTATCGTCATCAACAGCAAAGAAAGTATAGGACAAGGTGATCTCTTTTATCGACTGCGTATCCGGATTATCAAGAATGGCCGGGTCAATATAAAAGTCCACGGGCATATCCACGGTTTGCCCGGCTTTCAGCATTTGTTCCGTAAAACAGAAACAGGCGACTTTGTTGAAATATGCACCGGCGGACTCCGGCGTAACGTTAAAGGAAGCGGTCCCCAGCGTATCGATTGTTGCTTTGTTGGTCGCTTGATAAAAGGCCAGAGCAGACGCGCCGATCTTAATCTGGACGGTGCGCTGTATGGGGGTGAATTCCCAGTTCAGGCCCGGTGCTGTGTTGGAATCGAAACGAACGGTGATCTTGCGGTCAACAACCCGGTCCGCCGGTCCTTTGGCTTTTTGCGTGGTTCCACCATAACCGGTGACCTGGCAAAACAGCTGGTAGGCAGGAACAGCCGCAAAGGACAAGCCCGTCATCAGCAAGACGACGCCAACCAGGGACAAGGCAACAATCTTGTGCTGTCCCTCGGTTTTCCCGCCTGTTGTGTCTTGTCTCCTGCTCACCTTGTCTTCATCCGTTCCTGTATCCGTTCCAGCTCAGGCTTCCCTGACCAGAGGGACTGACATTGCCAAAATTCCAATAACTCGACCGACCAACCGCTTACTCATAAAGGTCGGTTTCCAACATTGCCGCCGAGGCGGAATACCGTAATAACAAAAAACAATACCGCCAGTCCCGCCAATGCAACGGCAATGGCCAGGGAGCGCCGCTTCTGTTTCTTCCGTCGGTCATCTTCGTCGGCCACTTATGCCCCCCAGATATTCAGACTGAGCATTGTTGGCGCGCCAATCAGTTTTTCAACCAGCAAAATCGCATAAAGTGCGAAAAGGTAGACGATGGAATAAAGGAAGAGCCGCTTTGCCGGTTTATGGTCTTCTTCCTCGTACTTCCACAGAACGAAAGCGTGTTTGATAAACTGGAATCCCAGTAACGTCGCGCCGAGGGCATAGGCAATACCGCCGATATTCACAAATAGCGGCATCACGGAAACGCTGACAAGCAGGACCGCATACACCAGAATTTGTTTGCGAGTTTCCTGCAGGCCCGCAACGACCGGCAGCATGGGAACGCCGACACGCTCATAATCCCGCATCCGATAAAGCGACAGGGCCCAGAAATGGGGGGGCGTCCAGAAAAATATAATAGCGAACAGCAGAATGCTTTCAATACCAACGGATCCGGTGGCCACGGCCCATCCGATCATCGGTGGAAAGGCTCCTGCAGCACCGCCGATGACGATATTCTGCGGCGTCCGTCGTTTTAGCAGCATGGTGTAGATAAAAATGTAAAAGCCGATGGTCAATGCCAGCAACGCGGCGGCGAACCAATTTGCCACCAGCCCCAGAACCAGCACCGAACCAAAAGACAGTATCGTCCCGAATGTCAGGGCCTGATCCGGCGTTATTCGACCCCTGGGGATGGGACGGGATGTTGTCCGCTGCATTTTGGCGTCAATATCGGCGTCGTACCACATGTTCAGGGCACCGGATGCACCGGCCCCACAGGCAATGCAGATCAGGGCAGCCACGGCAAGTACAGGATGCACCGTCACCGGAGCCAGAACCAATCCAACGAGAGCGGTGAAGATAACCAGCGACATGACCCGGGGTTTCATCAACGCAAAATAATCACCGACATCACTATCGCCGGGCGCAACGACGAGCTCAGATTCCGGTGCGGGTATGCTGGTATCAGACATGGTTCTCAATTGTACCCTGTGCTCTTACAATATTCCTCAGTCCCTTGTTTAAAAGGGCATTATTTAATCCGCGGCAGTTCATCGTAGGAATGGAATGCCGGTGGTGACGACAGGGTCCATTCCAATGTCGTAGCGCCTTCACCCCATGGATTGTTCCCCGCTTTCTCTTTTTTAGCGAAAGCACTGAAGACGCCGTAGAGGAATATGATAACTCCGAAAGCTGAAAGATAAGACCCAAGGGACGAAACATAATTCCAGCCGGCAAATGCATCCGGGTAGTCCACATAGCGGCGAGGCATGCCTGCCAAGCCCAGAAAGTGCTGCGGGAAGAACACTAGGTTAACACCGATAAATGTTACCCAGAAGTGCAGCTTTCCTATCGTTTCGCTGTAATTGTATCCGGTCATTTTGGGGAACCAGTAGTACCAGCCGGCGAAGATGGCGAAAACGGCACCCAGGGAAAGAACGTAATGGAAATGCGCCACGACGTAGTATGTGTCATGCATGGCGCGATCAACTCCGGCATTGGCGAGAACCACACCGGTAACTCCCCCGACCGTGAACAGGAAAATGAAACCGAGAGCCCAGATCATTGGTGTGCGAAGCGAGATGGATCCGCCCCACATGGTCGCAATCCAGGAGAATATTTTCACGCCTGTCGGCACAGCAATCACCATGGTTGCAAACACGAAATAGGCTTGAGTATCAACACTTAACCCGGCGGTATACATGTGATGGGCCCAGACGATGAATCCGACAACTCCGATGGCCACCATTGCATAGGCCATACCAAGATAGCCAAATACGGGCTTGCGGGAGAATGTCGAAATTACCTGGCTTACCATGCCAAAACCGGGAAGGATTAGAATGTACACTTCGGGATGGCCAAAGAACCAGAACAGATGCTGGAACAGAACCGGGTCGCCACCGCCTGACGGGGTAAAAAATGTCGTGTCAAAGTTCCTGTCAGTCAACAGCATGGTTATCGCGCCGGCAAGAACAGGCAGCGACAGCAACAGCAGAAATGCGGTGATCAGGATAGACCAGACAAAAAGCGGCATTTTATGCAGGGTCATACCCGGAGCGCGCATATTGAATATGGTCGTAATAAAATTGATGGCTCCTAGAATTGACGAAGCCCCGGCTATATGCAGTGCCAAAATCGCGAAGTCCATTGCCGGACCCGGCTGCGCCGTTGTTGAGAGCGGTGGATAAATGGTCCATCCACCCCCGACCCCGTTTCCGCCGGACGGTCCTTCGACGAACAGCGAAATGATCAGCAGGGCGAAAGATGCAGGTAGCAGCCAGAAGGAAATGTTGTTCATCCGTGGGAAGGCCATGTCCGGTGCCCCGATCATGAGCGGAACGAACCAGTTGCCGAAGCCGCCGATCATAGCCGGCATGACCATGAAGAAGATCATGATCAGCCCGTGACCGGTGGTAAAGACATTGTAAGTATGCGGATTGGAGAAAATCTGCATACCGGGTTCCTGCAATTCCATTCTCATGGCGACAGACAGCGCGCCGCCGAAAATCCCCGCGACCACTGCAAATAGCAGGTACATTGTCCCGATATCTTTGTGGTTGGTCGAATATAACCACCGTTTCATGCCAGTAGGTGTATGATCGTCGTGATCTCCGGCTTTTGCACCATAGGCCATGATCTATTTCCTCGCTTTAAATACCTGTGACCACCGAGTATCGACTAGGATTATCGGTTCACTTGAGTTTTATTGTCTAACTGGATTGATTCGGCATCGGCGACATTCTTAATGCCGCGTCTTTTGAGTTCCGCCTGAAGCAAGACCTTGCGTGCTTTTTCTTCATCATCCTGAACGCTTTTCAGCCAGGTTTCGTAAACACTGTCCGAGACAACATGAACGGTGATGGGCATGAACGCATGGCGGATACCGCAGAGTTCCGAGCATTGTCCGTAATAGACACCTTCTTTTTCGGCCTTGAACCAGGTTTGGGTCACGCGACCAGGCACACCGTCGATTTTTGATCCGAATGCCGGGATCGTCCAATTGTGAATCACGTCACTGGCGGTAACCAGAACATGAACAACTTTGTTGACCGGTACGACAACCGGATTATCTACGGCCAGCAATCTCGGTGCCTCAAAACCTTCCTTACGGGCGGCTTCCAGTTCTGCATCCTCAAGCATCACGGAATCGAAACTGACATCGGAGTCCGGATACTCGTAGCTCCAGTACCATTGGTTACCGATCGCCTTAATTGTTACGTCGGCCGGCGGGTAAGTATACTGCGCAAACAACAACCGGAACGAAGGCACAGCGATAACGATAAGAATCAAAATCGGTATGACCGTCCACAGGACTTCAATGGTTGTATTGTGAGTCGTTTTCGAAGGAACCGGATTGGCTTTTTCATTAAACCGCACAACAACGATAATCAGAAGCGCCAAAACGAATAGCGCAATCAGAGTTATGATGATCAGCAGCAGGTTGTGAAAAGAATTGATCTGATGGGCGATCGGAGTCACGCCTTCTTGAAACCCCAATTGCCAGTTTTCCGGTTTACCCTGGGCCAGTGAATGGCCGGTCCCGGCGATAAATGCACCGATCAAAGCGAAAATTCTGACTAGTACCCTCGATCCGAAGATCACCCGGGACATTCGTTTGCTCATTTATGGCATCCTTTGACTTTGAAATTTCTTTCGCAGTCTTACCGATGTGGATTGAAGCTAACCGTCTCCATCCACCCCATTTGTCTCATTTTCCGTACTTGCTGACAAAGCTGAACCGACATACCCCGACGCACAACAGCTTACGGACCCTTCAAACTGAACTGAGTTTGTTGTCTCAATACCCCCCGGTAATGGAACAATTTCCGAGTTTTATCTTTATACAAAAATCCAAATTCTTGAAAGAGAGGATACCGGACCATTATTCACTCAGCTGTGTAAAAAGTTCAAACCATAATAAGCAAGGTGTTGCAACTCTTTGCCTTCATCAAAGAGTGCGGCAAATTCTCTCATTTTCCAGTCGGGTCAACGATTAATCTCACCCCTCTCACGACGCAATTTAGGATACGCGTCTAATTTTAGCCCTAAAGATGATCGACGACGGTGAAGAACGGCGCATATCTATCCAAGTTTCAATTGTCACGGGCTCTTACTCGAACTAAACAAAGGGGGAATAATTGTCCAAATCGACCGAGAACCTCCAGGTTTCCCCGGAAATCGCTGCAGAATTCTGCCAAATTTGGTGAATCAGGTGGAAGGTCAACTGAATCGTATCATCGGCTCAATCAGGATTTCTTATTTGCCGGACCTATGACGCGCCGAATATGACCGGATAATTGTGCAGTCTGGTTGAGAGTACTTCTAATCAGAGAATTGTATTAATAGAGAATAGTATGAAAATCTGTCATCCCGCATATTTGACGATTATCGCTCTTGCCGCCTGGGTGACGATAGCGACCTCTTCGGATGCATGGGCTCAGGCAGGAAATATCGTCGCAACCCATGGGGCTTGGCAGGTCAGTTGTGGTAAGCCGCCGGGTGCCAGCACGGAAAAATGCGCGCTGGTGCAAAGCGTGACCGCCGAAGACCGGCCAAATGTCGGCCTGACCGTGATATTTCTGAAATCAATCGATGGGAAAAAACGATTGTTGCGGGTGGTGGCCCCTCTCGGTGTCCTGCTCCCCACAGGTCTCGGTCTCAAGATCGATGACAAGGACGTGGGCAACGCACCATTTTTAAAATGCGGCAAAATTGGATGTATTGCCGAAGTGGTGGTCACCGGAGAATTGGTGGAGAAAATGCAAAAAGGTGGAACCGCCGTCTTTATTATATTCCAAACCCCTGAGGCGGGGATCGGGATTCCGATATCCCTCACCGGATTCACGCCGGCCTTGAAAGCTCTGAAATAAGAGATATTTCGGCACCTCTATATGTTCATCTAGACAGACGTCTCAGCCCTCAAGGCAGATAAGTTCTTTAGGGTCGATTACACAAGTTTGTTTCGATATATAAAGGCTAGAATATTTGTTCTACCCTAAAAAGCCACAGCTTCGAATTCATCTGTGTGGTTCTGCGAATTGTCATTGACAATCATTTCTGCAGACGACAACATCCGCTGCAATTGCCGGAACAAACAATAACAATGGCTGTCTGAGTAAACCATGGTTCGCATTTTCGTTGTCTTGCTGTCGGTAATTCTCAGTGCCTGTGCGGGTCAATCCGTTAGTCCCGGCCTGAATTCGGCCCTCGGCGGTCAGGGCACTCTGCTACAACCCGGTGATGCAAACAAAGCAAAAATCTCCGCACCAAAAACCCTCCTGTCCTGTATCAAAGAATTGACTTCCAGTGGGCAGGACGAGGCGGGCCACCCACCAAGTCTCCTCGCCTACCTTATTCGTGTCAGTCGCTCGCAGAATTCTGTTCCGACTGCCACACAGTTCGCGATAAATGCAGAGGCTCTGGAAGTCGCCGGATATGTTCGCTCCATCCAGGCTAAAGCCGCGGAAATTAACCGGCCGGCAATCAGCCTTCATCTCGAAAACAAATCCAATGACAGGTTGTGCCTGGAACAACAGACGGCGTACTGGCAGAGAATAGCAAAGTCTGAACAGAACAAGGATTTTGACACACCGCAATCAAGCCCAGCCAGCAAGAAATTCCGTATGCTGACGGCATCTCTCGCCACACTGGACCGGATTTATGCCGAGACAAATGAAACAGTGTCGAACGCTCATCCGCAGGAAGTCGGCGAGCGACTTGCGCGTAGCTATTTGGACAAAACCTTGTACCTGCCCGCATCCGTCATTGAAGGTTCATAGAGGTCGGGCAGCCCGAACTGCACTTTTCCAAATTTGTTCCACGTCGTGCCCCTCGTGTGCTGCATCTCACAGGGGGCAACATGCCCAGCTTTTGCCCTATTGATTTAGTTTAATGGGTTTCGTCGTAGGAGCGGTCGTGGCGTGGGAGACGACCTGTGAAGAGTTTGCGTTATATCTCTGATCACCATCAAGGCATCACTGGATATTCGCCCCGAGGACCAACTGAATCTTCTCGTTTCAACCGTGTTCCAGACGATTTTGAACTTTGCACCTGGCTCAAGTTCACTTTGGAGCATTGCCATGAAACTGCTTGAACTCGTAAAATCGGCGCATAACGAACGGGCCATCGAGAACCTGGCCGAGCAGTTTGATGTCCCTACTGGCGATATGGCGACAATCACAGAAGCGCTTGTTCCTCTGCTTTCCGATGGTTTTTCCCGCAATTCCAATAGTGACGAAGGGATGGTCGAACTCCTGCATGCCCTCGGTACCGGCAGGTATCAGCGCTACTATCAGGACCCGCGGATTTTTTCCAATGCCCATGTGCGATATGACGGCATTGCCATTCTCAAACATGCTGTGCAACCCGACGATCGCCGCGCTGAACTGATAACGGAAATGGAAACACGCACGGACATTGATGCCCAAACCATCGAGGAAATCCTGCCGTTTGTATCGGCCCTGACCATGGGCGCGTTGGACCAGAAAATGCGTCCGGCCCTCGATGATCTGGTCAAACAGCTTGGCACCTCAATTCAATCACCGTTCGCGGATCGCAACCCGTTCGCAGCCCTGGCCGAGTACGTATCGGCGGCATCGCCGGATAATTCCGAAGAGTCAGCGGCGAAAAACGAAATCATCGAAGACCAAAACAAGGACACTCCGCGCCCGCAAACGTCGCTCTTTGCCAAGAAACTGGGGGCAATCATGTCGTGGACGACAGCTAAAAGCGCTTGATTACAGGACTGACTGCCTTGTTCACCGACACTCTGGATATGTTGTTCGCAACCGGTTTCGCGCAGTTGTCCTAGTACGCATGTTCCTTAAATATCGGATCGACGGACCCTTTCCACGCACCTTGATATTTTTCCAGATGTTTTTCGGCGGCTGTCATACCCGAATAGGCAATATCTTCAAGATCCGCAATGAAGTGCCGCTCATCAGTTCCGTTGGCATCAAGTCTGTTGCGCGATCTGAGCCCTTCCGAGGCAATTTCCACTATGTCTTTTGCCAGATCCTGCACCGTTCGATCGCGAAATTTTGCGTTTAGTGCCAGACGCGGGACTTGATCCCTCAAATCCTGTCGTTCTTCGGTCGTCCAGTCCCGGATCAGTGCGTGGGCGGCTTCCAGTGCGGCTTCATCATAAAGGAGCCCTACCCACAAAGCCGGCAAAGCGCAGAGACGCCGCCACGGGCCGCCATCCGCACCCCGCATTTCGAGAAACTGTTTCAGACGGACCTCAGGGAAAATTGTAGTCTGGTGATCGGACCAGTCCTGCATCGTTGGCTCATAACCGGACAATCCCGGATGCTGGCTGTTTAGAAACTGGCGAAACGTGCCCTGAGTGGCATCGATGTATCTGCCATCCCTGTAGATAAAGTACATGGGAACGTCGAGGGCGTAATCGGTGTAGGCTTCAAAGCCCATGCCGTCGTCGAACACAAATGGCAGCATGCCGCTTCGATCCGGATCCGTATCTCGCCAGAGCTCGCTGCGATAGGACAAATAACCGTTGGGTTTGCCTTCCTTGAAAGGTGAATTGGCGAACAATGCCGTGACAACCGGCTGCAGGGCCAGAGACACACGGAACTTTTTCACCATGTCCGCTTCGCTTGAAAAATCAAGATTCACCTGTACGGTGGAGGAACGGAACATCATGTCGAGACCCAGCTTCCCGACTTTAGGCATGTAAGCCGACATAATTTTGTACCGGCCCTTAGGCATCATCGGCGTTTCCGCCAGTGTCCATTTGGGTGAGAAACCAAGGCCGAGGAAACCGATATCCAGCGGATCTGCGACCTCCCGCACCTGCTGCAAATGATCATAAACCTCGGTGCATGTCTCATGGATGGAGGACAATGGCGCACCGGATAATTCAAATTGTCCACCTGGCTCCAGGGTGATCGAACTTCCCAATCCGACAGATTTCTGTTTCAGGGCGATAACAATATCACCTTCATGGACCGGGGCCCATTCTTCCCGGGCTCCCAGACCTTCGAGCAGAGCTCGAATACCGTCTTCGCCGTCATAGGGTATTGGTGATAGGTTACTTTTGCGGAATCCAAACTTTTCGTGTTCCGTACCTATCTTCCATTCGGATTTGGCCCGGCAACCGCGCTCCAGGTCTCCCACAAGCTGGGCGAGAGATTCAATGGGTACCTTATCCTGTTCACTCGCCATCTATCCAAATTCCTGTGAAGTCATGAGCACAATTGATTACACGCTCTTGTTTGCTTACATGAGTTTCACGAAATCAGTGCGAATTCAACGCCTAAATGCAAATTAAGGAGAGTACAGACAAAAATCGCGACCGGATTTCTTTAACATCGCGCGAACTGGAATTTTGTTCTATAGCCAATCGCCCAGCGTTGCATTGACAAGCGCGAGAACAGCGATACCGGCTGTATCTGCGCGCATGATTCGGGGGCCAAGAGAGAGGGGGACGACAAAAGACTGCTGACGCAGATAGTCTCTCTCCCTATCCGAGAACCCTCCCTCAGGGCCAATGAGGACGGCAATCGGACCGGGTGTCAGATTGTTCAGTGTCGCGAGCGGTGAATAGGCGGCAGCGTTTTCATCGCAAAAAATAATCTGCCGGTCCGGAGGCCATCGTTTCTGGATCGTCGAGAGCGGAACCAGGTCTCCAACCTCAGGTACCGTCAATATCCCACACTGCTCCGCCGCCTCGATGACATTGGCCCGCATACGCTCATGTTTTACCCGCGCAACTTGAGTCCGTTCCGTGATGACAGGTTGAATGCGGGAGACGCCAAGTTCGGTGGCCTTTTGGACGATATAGTCGAGCCGCTGTCTTTTAAGGGGAGCGAAAAGATAGTGAATGTCCTGGGGATCTGTTTGCGGACGGATTGCTTCGACAATTTCCAGCTCACAACCGCGCCTGGATTTGCCGGATTGAACTATTCGGGCCAGCCATTCTCCATGCCGGCCGTTAAAAACATGAAACTCGGCCCCAGCCGTGAGGCGCATAACATTTGCAAGATAGTTCGTTTGCGACGGCGTGCACTGTATGATCCTGCCGCTCTCCAGATCATCTTCCAGATATAATCGAATTGTCGAAAAATTCTTATCAGGCATCTGACCACCCAATCAGCGTTCCCCATTCACCAACCCCACTCTATCACAGGCAAGTAATATCGGCAGTGTCAAAGGCGACTTACGACATCGCCCCTGGACTTGCAATGACCAATGGATTGCATTCAGGTGCGATATCTGGTGTGAATAGTCAATCATCAATCGAATTATCTCGAACGAGAAAACAAGACCCGAAGATGACTATTGAGCACCAACGCGTTGCGGATGCGCCTGAGCGCAATTGGGTGGACAGATTTGCACCACTGGCAATTCGGCCCTATATGCGGCTGGCCCGTCTGGATCGTCCTATAGGAACTTGGCTGCTGCTGTGGCCGTGCCTGTGGTCAATCGCACTGGCGGATCTTGCCAATGGGGATCGCGTTCCAAGTATCTGGCTGCTCATCCTGTTTTCCATCGGCGCAATCGTGATGCGCGGTGCGGGCTGCGTCTATAATGATCTGGTCGACAAGGATTTCGATGGCCGAGTGGAACGCACCCGTTCCCGGCCGATCCCCAGCGGACAGGTTTCCGTTCGCAATGCAAGAATCTACATGATCAGTCTCAGCCTTGTTGGATTTCTTGTACTCATACAACTGAATTGGATATCGATAAAACTGGGAATTCTGTCCCTTGCAATCGTGGCGATATATCCGTTCATGAAACGGTTTACCTACTGGCCGCAGATATTTCTCGGACTTGCGTTCAGCTGGGGGGCCCTGATGGGATGGGCGGCGGTCAGAGCCGAGGTTACCCTTGTGTCGGTTATTCTCTATGCCAGTGCCATCTCCTGGACAATCGGTTACGACACGATTTATGCGCACCAGGACAAGGAAGACGATGCGTTGCTGGGACTGAAGTCCACAGCATTGAAATTCGGGGAGTCGACGAAATCCTGGCTCAGCCTTTTTTTTGGACTGGCACTGGCTCTGCTCGCACTGTGTGGCTGGCTGCTCGCAACCGGAATGGTTTACTGGCTCGGTTTAACGGCGGCAACGGCCCATGGGACTTGGCAGATCACAACCCTGGATATTGCCGATCGTGACAATTGTCTGCGTCGCTTTCGTTCCAACCGCGATTTCGGCCTCATCATATTCTGCACGATCCTCCTGCAGATGGCGGTCGGTAACTAGGAATGACGAGGAAGGAGCAACCGGGATAAATCCCTATCAGACCGGCACTATTTTCGCGCGATAATCTCGCGGCCTGTCACTTTGTTGAGATTGCCGGCGGACCCGACTTCCCGGTAACTCAGAATGAGGGGGCGTCGTCCTCGCAACTGCAGCTGCGGGCTGCGGGCAACAGGCTCATGAACAATCAGCTTGCCGAGCCTGTCGAAGGGTTCGTAAATTTGCCCGGCTGAAGATTCAACCAGCGCCGGCAATCTCAGAACCTTTGACCAGCTCATCCAGCGGGCCGCGATATCGTAAGAATGATCAGCCCGGTAAACGGGGATCTGGAATTTCGGGTCCGGGTGCAGCAGGAACACCGTGTACATGAAATCTTTGTCGTCTTCACCGACGGTCTGAACACGAAGCACCACGCCCGAAAATTCGGAAATTGGTTTTCTCTCGACTCGCGATTTGGAGATGAAAAAGCGTGTTTGCACTGCGATGGAACGCCGCCCAATCGTAATGCGATCCCGCCCGAACAGACCCGGCACTAACGGCTCGCGATGGTCCAGGACACAGGATTCAGGTAAAATGTATGGATCGATGTCCACGGCCCTGGCAGACCAACGGTCTGCCAATGGCTGTGGCTTTGTTTGACGCCGCACTGTTAACTCCCCGACGGTTGTCTATCGCAACCTCATATTTGCGGAGTGTCGCACAGAAGCCTTCTCATCCGATTAAGAGACATCGTTAATTTTTTGTATTCATGAGTATCAAATTCTATCAATTGGATTTAAGACATAGAGGCACACGAATTCCAAAAACAATTGGGAGCCGGTGCACCTGAACAGGTGTGGACTTTATGACGATTGAATACCCGGAACTGAAGGAAGACTTCGCGTTTCTTGAACAAGCCGTCGAAGCGGCCGGAAAGCTCGCCCTCGGCTATTTCGGTAATTCTCCCTCCGCTGAGAAAAAAGCGGACGGTACCGATGTCAGCGAAGCGGACCTGGCAGTCAATGCTCTACTGGAGGAAAGCCTCAGAGGCCACCGACCGGACTATGGCTGGTTGTCGGAGGAGTCCGTGGATGAAGCAGAACGATTAGGCCGGGAGCGGGTATGGGTGGTCGATCCCATCGATGGGACGCGTGCGTTTCTCGGTGAAAAACCAGAATGGGTGGTTTCTGCCGCCCTCGTCGCAAACGGTGAACCGATTGCAGCTGTCGTCTATAATCCGGTTGTAAAAGCTTTGTACAAGGCCTGCAGAGGACAAGGTGCGTGGAAGAACGGGACTCCCTTGAACATACTGAACGCATCAGCCCCCGACCAGCTGCCCATTATAATTTCCAACGGTCATTTCAAGCAAAGCAAGTTGGACAAGGCCTAC
Source organism: Methyloligellaceae bacterium (assembly GCA_051009705.1). Classification (GTDB taxonomy): domain Bacteria; phylum Pseudomonadota; class Alphaproteobacteria; order Rhizobiales; family CAYWUX01; genus JANQOC01. Next base: position 21,307 of record JBPCWG010000463.1, read on the forward strand.
CCGGATATTTTACGCATTTGGGTCAATTCGATCGCCTACCGAATTTGCCTGGTGGCAGAGAGCCAGGCTTTAGCCACGATATCCCTTTCCAACAAAAGCGAATGGGATCTGGCGGCCGCACACCTGATCCTCTCCGAAGCCGGTGGTTCGCTCACAACCCGCAGCAACGAAATTCCCAGATATAACAGCGCCAACCCTTTAATTGAGAGCGTCGTAGCTGCGCCCCCTGTGGATCATCGTAAAATTCTCGATCACCTAAAAGCTGAATTTTCATAGAATTGTGGGCCTGATGGGCCCGTCCCGAAAATCAGAACGTTTGATGGCGCATTTTATTGTTTTAATTCATCTTCTTAAGAGGATATTCTAATATTTTCGTTGATTGATTTATATCCATCGACTATCGAAATGGACAGTTGAAAGATCAGGCGGGTTTTGCAATCATCCCGGGAAATTGGTGCTCTCGTATTATTGTGTGTTCTCGTTCTGACAGTATGACGAAGTGAACCGCTGGCAGTGGGCTGCCCGATTGGCCCCACGAAAGAAATCATAGAATTCAAGGAATCGATAAAATTCAAAAGACAGAGGCATCAAGTTCAATACTTGCCCGATTCACGGGAGCTTTGCTGAGTCGCTATGTTAGATGGGTATTTTCATCGAGTACCGTTAAAAGGGTGCCTGAAAATCAAATTGAGCAGCTGACAGAATTATCGCCGGTGATCTTTGCATTCTGGCATGGCCAGTTCATGCTCACCGCCCCTGCCAGCCCTGAGAATCTTTCCGTCAAGGTCATGGTGGCCCGTCACAACGACGCGGAAATGATTTCCGAAATGTTAAAACATTTCAATATGGCACTTCTGCGTGGTGCCGGAGCCGGTTATCGGCGCAAAGATCGCGGTGGCGCCAAGATATTACGTGAGGCAATCAAAGCCATCAAAGAGGGATTTACAATTTCCCTGACTGCTGACATCCCGCCCGGTCCGGCCCGGCAAGCAGGAAGAGGCATCGTTACCCTGGCCAAGCTTTCCGGCCGGCCGATTATTCCCACAGCCATCGCCTCTTCCCGATACTGGCCTTTTAACACCTGGAACCGATTCATGTTGAATCTTCCCTACTCCAGGGTTGCCGTACTCGTCGGCAATCCTGTTTGGGTTGATAAAAACGCTAGCGCCGATGAACTTGAGGAAGCCCGCCGGAATGTTGAAAATCAACTCAATCAATTGACGCAGAAATCTTATGAAGAGATCGGGGTTGATCCACAAGTCGTTACCCTGAACCAACCGGGATTCTCCCTCTGGGTGTACAAGAAACTGTCGCGACTAAGCCGGCCCTTGATCAGTTTTATGCTCAATCGCCGGCTTAAAATCGGCAAGGAAGATAAGGCCCGATACACCGAAAAACTTGGTTTGCACGGCACTCCTCGTCCCGATGGGGATTTGTGCTGGACCCATGCTGCCAGTGTGGGAGAGACACTTGCGGTTCTGCCCGTCATTGAAGCGCTCATGAAGCGCTATCCGAAACAGAACTTCCTGCTGACTACCGGCACACGGACGTCCGCCGAACTCGCACGCGAACGCCTGCCCCGCGGCGCTATCCACCAATATGCGCCAATTGATCATCCCGAGATCGTCGACCGGTTCCTGGATTACTGGATGCCGCAACAGGCGGTTTTCATTGAATCAGAAATTTGGCCGAACACGATCTTGGCACTCAGGGAACGGAACATTCCGATCGTGCTCCTGAATGCTCGCATGTCCGCTAAATCCTATCGCTGGTGGAAGCGGTTTCCCGGAATCAGCCGCCCTCTGTTTAGCGCCCTTGACCTGATCCTGGCTCAGAACATCTATGATCTGACAAAATATCTGAAGCTCGGAGCGCGCAATATCAAAAACGTCGGCAATCTGAAAATAGATTCGCCGCCACCGCCGGTCGACAATGACAAGCTGGTACCGCTGCAGAAGAGCGTACGCGGACGCACGATCTTTCTTGCCGCCAGCACCCATCCGGGCGAGGAAGAGGAGATGATCGCACAGCATAAAGTCCTGGCCCGGGAATTCCCGGACCTGCTGACCATCATTGTACCGCGCCATCCTGAACGCGGAAAGGATGTGCGGCAATTGATTAGCGACGCGGGATTGAAGCATGCCCAAAGAAGTCTGGAACAACTGCCCGCTACGGACGATTCTGTCTACCTAGCAGACACGCTGGGAGAACTCGGTCTCTTTTACAAGATATCGGATATTACCTTCATCGGGGGTTCACTTATCCCCCACGGAGGTCAGAACCCAGTGGAAGCCATTCGATATAGCTGCCCGATCATTACCGGACCCCACTGGCATAACTTTCGCGAATTTTATTCCAAACTCATCACCGCGGACGCCTGCATCGAAAGCAGTCGCGAGACCCTGTCTGACGATTTGAGACGTCTCCTCGGCGACACTGAAGAACGGGCCGAGTTTAGCCGGAAAGCGGAAGCCGCCATTGAAGAACTGGGTGGTGCGCAGGAAAAAACCCTGACGGCTCTGGAGCATTACTTCCGCCACCCCAGGGATCATTCCGATGCTGAGGAGATCAAATGTGCATCTTAATCAGCCCGACTGGTGGTACGAAAACCAGCGCCTCCTAAACCGTTCCATTGCCTTCCTGTTGCAACCCGCAGGTGCCGCCTACAATCTTGCGCACCGGATCAGAACACGATGGCACGCACCTTACGAATCCCAGCTTCCCGTAGTGTGTGTCGGCAATTTCACTATCGGCGGCGGCGGCAAGACCCCAACTGCTATTCATATATCCAAATTGTATAAACAGCAGGGAATGAAGCCCGTATTCCTGACACGTGGATATGGCGGTCGCGAAGCCGGTCCGTATCTGGTCGACCCGAAGCGGGATGATGCGGTAAAGGTCGGTGACGAACCGCTCCTGCTCGCACGGCATGCCCCGACCCTGGTAAGCCGGTCCCGGAAGAAAGGGGCACAATTCATTGAAGGCTTGGAGGCAGATGTCATCATCATGGATGATGGGTTTCAAAATCCGACTCTCAAAAAAGATCTTTGCGTCATTACCATCGACAACCAGTCGGGGCTCGGGAATGAAAAAATTTTTCCCGCCGGTCCCTTAAGGGCCTCACTCAGATGGCAGGCCCCGAGAGCTAATTTGATATTGATGATCGGCGCGGAAGCGCCACACGGATGTCTGGTGAAAATTCAACGCAAAGGCTTTGCAGGTGATGTCTTGGAAGCAACTACGGCGCCGGTCGAAACACCAGACTGGCTTCAAGACAAATCGATTGTCGCCTATACCGGAATTGCCCGGCCGCAAAAATTTATGGATACACTGACTCAACAGGGCGCTCAGATTAGCGCGTTTTATGCTTTTCCGGATCACTACCGGTTTCGTGAGAATGATGCCAAATCCCTGCTTGCGACCGCGGAATCGTCAAACGCGGTGCTGGTCACGACAGAAAAAGACTGGGTGCGTATCCCGGAAGAGCCCGGCATTTTCGGGGAACTCAAAAGTAAGTCGAAGCAGATGGTGATTTCGCTGCAACTAAACGCTGATGGGGAAGCGAGGTTTGTCGAACGGTTGCAAAGTGTGATCTGATCACTTCCCGGAAGCTTCAGCGCGATGAATTTCGTCATAACGCTTCAAGGAAATTTCCGCACTCGCATAAGCTTCCTGAAGGGCAACACTCCAATATTTCAGGTTGGCAATGGGAATCGGAGTACCGGTTACGGCGCAGCGCACAAAATCACCGGTTTTGAGAACCTGGAATTCCCCGTCCATATACTTGAGTTCAGCCTCTTCCGAGGTTTTGGAAATTTTTTCAAAACGGTTCATCGATGTTTTTTTCCATCAGAACTAGGTGAAAATGCGATACGGAGAAGCGGATGAATTGCCTACCGCGTTTTTCTTAACATAGAAAGCCAAAGATTGTCATAATCCAAAAAATATTCTGGTGAATTAGAAAAGAGATCCCTGTTTGCCGGAAATCTGATCCATGGTCGCAGAAGCCTTGGTTTTTGAAGTGGTCTTTTTAGGTTTATCCTTATCAGCTTCCGGTGATTTTCTTTTGGGCCCGCCGCCCGATTCTAGGCTCTTGACGCGCACATTTCCATCCGTGAACTGCAGGCTCAACTCTTCGCCATCGCCAACTTCCGAAGCCTGCCGCACCATTTGCCCTTCGACCCGGCGGACAAGCGCAAATCCGCGCGCAAGAACCTGTTGGTATCCCAATGAATTCAACAATTTGGACTGGGTTTCCACATGTGTGCGAGACTGCCTCAACTGTTGAACATACGCATTGCGCATACGTACCGTCGCGGTTTCCATCTGCTGACCCACATTCCTGATGCGCACGCTGATCGCAGAAACAGTCAGGCGAGCGCCGGTCCGGTCAAAGCGCAGGCGCCGGGCCTGGGTCGCATTTCTCAAAGCCGGAACCAGCCGGTCGAATATGCGTTGGGAATGGGTGATATGGATCTGGGTATTGGCATTCAATGCCCGTCCAAGCCGTTCCCCGGCGTTGTCAAACCGCTGGCGCGAAATGGCGATGAGGTCCGTCGGCTTCGGCAACCCTCGCTCGGCAGCCGTCAATCGGGCACGGACCTGTTCAAGAAAACGCCTTAGGCTGATGTGCAGGCGATCTGCCAGCTCGCGATTGCGATCCAGGAGTTCAGAGAATTTGGGCACCGCCCATTCCGCCGCCTTTGTCGGAGTCGGAGCACGGGCATCGGCCACGAGGTCGATCAAAGTCCAGTCTGTTTCATGACCGACGGCAGAAATCAGAGCAATATCGCTTTCGGCCGCTGCACGGGCGACGATTTCCTCATTGAAACCCCAGAGGTCCTCTAGGCTGCCCCCGCCGCGGGCAACGATGATGACATCCGGACGAGGGATCGGGCCTCCTTCCGGTAAGGCATTGAAGCCGCGTATAGCCGCGGCAACTTCATCTTTGCAGGTTTCTCCCTGAACCCGAACGGGCCACACCAGTACCCGGGAAGGGAAGCGCTCGGTGAAACCGTGTATCATATCCCGGATCACCGCGCCGGTTGGCGACGTGACAATACCAATGGTTCCGGGAAGGTGCGGCAGAAGCTGCTTGCGTGCATCGTCGAACAAACCTTCGGCGGCGAGTTTCTTTTTGCGCTCTTCGAGCAGCGCCATGAGGGCACCAATTCCGGCATGCTCCATCGACTCGATAACAATCTGGTATTTACTCTGCCCCGGATAGGTTGTCAGTCGTCCGGTGACAATAACTTCCAGGCCCTGTTCAGGACGAATTTTGAGCTTTGTTGCCTGCCCCCGCCAGATGACCCCTGCGATCACTGATTTTTCATCCTTAAGATCCAGGTAGATATGGCCCGATGCGGGTTGGGAAATCCGACCCAGTTCACCGCGCACGCGTACATAGGAAAACTGATCTTCTACAGCTTTTTTAAGCGCAAACGACAATTCGGAAACGCTAAATTCGGTAATATTTCCGCCGCCGGGGGAATCGTCTGGGGAGATCTCGGCCAATGTGGTTGAAATCCTTGGTTTGGTGCATCGTTAGTTTGGCACAATGGACATGAAATGTTACATAGCATTTTGCTAAATGTGTTGCAGCCCCAGATTTCTGCAATCAGGAAAAGTTACATTGCTAAATTTTCAGAAATCCGATTTTCATTAAGTAAATCAACAATATAGAGACAGAAACGTGTCAGAAAAACAAGGAAAGTTGAATGTCCTGCTAATCGGATCCGGCGGTCGCGAACATTCGCTGGCCTGGGCTCTGACAAAGAGCGCTCTTCTGGATAAGCTTTACTGCATGCCCGGAAACGGTGGCACACAAGACCTGGCTGAATCCGTTGAAATCTCAGTCAATGATCACAACGCCATCATTGATTTCTGCCGATCAAAGGATATCGGTTTGGTTGTGGTCGGACCGGAAGCTCCCCTGACGGCAGGCCTGGCGGACGACCTTGATGCTGCCGGGATTCTTGTTTTTGGCCCCCGTAAAAAGGCCGCACAACTTGAAGGGTCGAAGAGCTTCACAAATGACCTCTGCGAAGCCAACGATATTCCAACGGCCAAAAGCCGGACATTTACCGATGCCGCGTCGGCTAAATCTTATGTGCGGGAACAGGGTGCACCGATCGTGGTGAAGGCCGACGGCCTGGCTGCGGGCAAAGGCGTCACTGTGGCAAGCTCCATCGATGAAGCAATTGAGGCGGTCGATCAGTGTTTTGGAGGCGCTTTTGGTGATGCCGGTGTCAAGCTCGTCGTTGAGGAATGTCTCGTTGGAGAAGAAGCCAGTTTCTTTGCTCTCGTCGACGGCGACACGGCGCTGCCCATGGCAACGGCTCAGGATCACAAGCGCGCCCTCGATGGAGACCAGGGTCCCAACACCGGCGGTATGGGTGCTTATTCCCCGGCACCAGTCATGACCGAAGCACTCTGCAACACAGTAATGAAAGTATTTATCGAACCAACGATTGCCGCTCTCAGGGAACAGGAAACTCCATTTCACGGGATCCTCTATGCCGGCCTGATGATCACCGATGATGGTCCGAAACTCATCGAGTACAATGTGCGGTTTGGAGATCCGGAATGCCAGGTCCTGATGATGCGCCTCAAATCCGATCTCCTGACAGCACTACTGGCAGCCGCCGAAGGCCGTCTTAACGAAATCGAACTTCAGTGGCATGACGATCCCGCCCTCACTGTTGTCATGGTCTCAGAGGGGTATCCGGGTTCTTACGAAAAAGGATCGGTAATAAACGGACTTGCAGAAGCATCCGGTGTGTCCGGTGTCGAGATTTTCCATGCCGGAACGGAACGCCGGGAAAGCCAGGTCATTGCCACCGGCGGGCGGGTGCTGAACGTCACTGCGCGTGCCGAGACGATACGCATGGCCCGGGATCACGCTTATGAAGCGGTGGCCAGAATTAAGTGGCCCGCAGGGCGTTATCGTGCGGATATCGGCTGGCGGGCGCTGGAGAGAGAGGACTAGTCGAGAAAAATCCGATGGCGAGATCCGACTTTAAATCATCCCCCCAAAAAAGAACGGAACCACCCGCCGATCCGTCCATCTGCCTTGTCCTCGGCGGCGGTGGTGCACGTGGTATTTCCCATATTCTCATTCTCGAAGTTCTGGACGAGCTGGGCGTTGTCCCCCGGCAAATCCTTGGCACATCAATCGGCGCTATATTCGGTGCGGCTTACGCCTCAGGGCTCAGTGCCAAGGAGATTCGTCAGTTTGCCATGGAAGTCCTCGGCAGGCGCAGGGAAATTCTGAAAAAGCTCTTTCTGCAAAAACCGGATACCCTGCGGGAACTCTGGAACCTGACACCCCTCAAATCATCGCTGATGAATCCTGAGCGGCTCCTGGAAATGGTTCTTCCGAAACAGATAGCCAAGGACTTTTCGGACCTTAAGATTCCAGCAAAGTTCGTGGCGACGGATTATTACGCTCAGAAGGCCGTCGCCCTTGATTTCGGCAGTGTCCGCAAGGCGGTTGCCGCATCCATGGCCCTGCCGGCCATATTTACACCGGTGGAGTATGAAGACACACCGTTTATCGACGGTGGCATGACCAATCCCCTACCGTTCGATCTTTCGTTTCCCTCAATGCAGGTCACAATCGCCGTCGATGTAACCGGCGGTCCCGTTCGCGATGAGAATGCCAAAAAACCGGCACCCATGGATGTCCTCTTCGCGGCTTCGCAAATCCAGCAAAACTCTATTGTCAATGAGAAGCTTAGAACCCGGCAGCCTGAAATTCTCATTCGCCCGCCTGTGGATCACATTCAGGTTCTGGCATTTTACAAGATCAAGGAAATCCTTGCCGAGGCCGCTCCTGTCAAAGACGAGCTCAAACGAAAACTAGAGAATTACTTCAAGGCCGCCGCGCCGCAAAAAAAGTCCTGAGTAATGTCTTCGAGACCTCTTCGCCGATTTGCCCGTAAACTTCCGGAGCGTGATGACAGGTTGGCGACTGAAAAAACCGAGGCCCATTGTCCACAGCCCCACCCTTGAGATCCTCGGCTCCATAATAAAGGCGTGACAGGCGCGCGAAGGAAATTGCCGCCGCGCACATGGCACAGGGTTCAAGAGTCACATAC
>JBPCWG010000464.1:0-10082 GCA_051009705.1 Methyloligellaceae bacterium
GGACACGGTCTCATTGGTTTCGCACAGAAAAGATTCTCCGGTGACCCGAAATGTGAGATCATATTTTAGGCCGAAAGGACTAAGCCTGTCAGCGACCATTTTTTCTATGCTGTTCTTCAGGGAATCCGAAGTATGGCCGTCATTGAAGCGAATATTGAATTTTGAGCTTACGAGACCGGGAATAACATTTTCTGCCGTGTTACCGACATCGATCGTTGAAATTTCCAGGTTTGATGGTGCAAAATATTGCGTTCCCTGGTCAATTTCCCAGGACACCAGGCCCGATAAGGCGGAAAGTATGGCTGGGACCGGATTTTCAGCAAGGTGCTGATAAGCGACATGCCCCTGTTTGCCCTCGACGACCAATGTTGCGTTGAGACTGCCGCGGCGTCCAATTTTGATAGCCTCGCCAATGTTCTGATCATTGGAAGGCTCACCGAGAATGCAGAAGTCCGGTTGATGTCCCTGAGCGGTCATCCAGTCCAGAAGCTTGCGGGTCCCATTGATTGCCAGGCCTTCCTCGTCACAGGTAATGATGAAACTGAGGGTGCCTCTTTCGTAGGTACCTTCGGCGATATGGTCTATTGCCGCTGCAAGAAAGCAAGCGACGGCACCTTTCATATCTGCTGTCCCGCGACCGTAAAGCTTGCCATCCTCTATGACCGCATCAAATGGCGGATGCGACCACAGCTTTTCATCTCCCGTGGGCACGACATCAACATGGCCGGCAAAACTCAGATGCGGTGAGCCTGCGCCAATTTCCGCATAAAGATTTTCGACATCCGGTGTGCCTCCGGCTGAAAATGTCTGGCGTGAACAGCGAAACCCGGCGTCCGTGAGCAGGGATTCGATTAAATCCAGAGCGCCTTCCTGCTCAGGTGTCACGCTGGGACAACGAACCAGGGATCGGCAGATTTCGAGGGCTGTGAGATTATGGGAAGTCGTCATTGTAAAACTCAGCTGTTAGACACGGTCAGTCCGAATTGTATACCTGCAATCTCTCTTCGTCTGCAGTCACAACAATCTCAATCAGTTGACGACTGGAAAATTGCCAAAACGAGTCGGGTTGGATTCCGAAGTTTCGAAGCGATGAAGAATCATAATTTTCTGCCAGATTTTACGGCTTAAATTGGTCGCCAGGCTTTCAATCTCGTTGACAGTACTGTTTACCACGAGATCGTTCATGGATTGGGCATAAAAGACCGCGAGCTTTGACGTCAGTGACAACATTTCGCTGCAGTAATCAAGATATCTCATCAACTCAAACTCCGTCAGATTTCGCTCCGGCGAGTTCGGAGTCCGGCGGCTAACGCTGACAGCAGAGCTTGGATCTTTGGTCAGCTGATGCATATCAATGACATGGACAACGGATCTTAGCTCGTGCAGGGCTTTCATGGCTCGATGGCGTTTCCACTTTTCCTCGATTTTTGTAAGCGAGTAAAGGAAGGCCGTGACAATGACGACTGTATTCATTGCCGCTTCCATACCCTGGAAAAAGCCGAAGAATTCCGACGGTGTCTGGGAAAAACGCAAAATACTGGCGATGTACAACAGAGACCCAATACCACCGAGAATGATGAGGATCACCACGACACGAATAAGAAAATTCGGTCGAGATATGCGTTGAGCATCAGCAGCGCTACTACGGCCAATTTCGGTGAGTTCACGGCAGACCTGCTGCAATCCAGCTTCCGGGAACCGCTCGCCAATCCGCAAATTGAGTTTTTCCAAGGTCCCAATGACCTTGTCCGAGTCAAGATTCCGATACATTGAGAACCTGTCTAGTCGCGCAGCAGTTCGTTTATGGATGTCTTGGCACGGGTACTTTCATCAACAGTCTTGACAATAACCGCGGCATAGAGGGAAGGACCTGGTGACCCATCCGGCAAGGCTTTTCCGGGAAGGGAACCCGGAACCACGACGGAATAGGGCGGCACCTTGCCCTGGAGAATCTCGCCGGTTTCTCGATTTATAATTTTTGTGGACTGGCCGATAAAAACACCCATGGAGAGAACCGCACCCTCGCCAACGATAACGCCTTCCGCAACTTCCGATCTGGCGCCGACGAAGCAATTGTCTTCAATGATCACGGGACCAGCCTGCAGAGGTTCGAGAACGCCCCCGATACCGGCACCGCCGGATATATGCACGTTCTTTCCGATTTGCGCACAGGAGCCGACAGTGGCCCAAGTGTCAACCATGGTTCCGGAGTCCACATATGCTCCCAAATTGACAAAACTCGGCATCAGAACAACATTCGGCGCGATATACGCCGAATGTCTGACAACGCAGTTCGGTACGGCCCGAAATCCTGCTTGTTGGAACTGGGCGTCGCTCCAGCCGTCGAATTTGGAAGGGACCTTGTCCCACCATGTTGCGTTGCCGGGGCCACCCGCAATCGTGCTCATATCATTGAGTCTGAAGGAGAGAAGAACAGCTTTCTTCAGCCACTGATTGACCTGCCATTCGCCGGAACCCGAATCCTTTTCGGCAACGCGGGCTTCTCCCCTGTCGAGTAAATCCAGTGCCTGTTTGATGGCTTCCCGAATTTCCCCCTGGGTGCCGGTATCGATGCTGTCCCTGTTCTCGAATGCATTGTCAATGACGGTTTGTAATTCTGTGTGGGCCATCTATCACTGTCCTTACTAAAATTAAATTTTGGTTTGCCCGGAAGTTAAGTCATGAGCTGTTCAGGCGCAATCCGAATTCAGGTTTCACCTGAGTTCGCGAAAATTTCGGAATGGAACACTGATCATGAAATACACTCATTTTCCAGAAATTCGGTGAGATTTTCAGTCGCAAAATCAATGAACGGCTGATTGTCATCGGCGATCAGGGAAGCCTCCATATGACCGACCCGGACATCCGAGCGGACCCAAACCGTCATCATTCCGAGTTCATTCGGAACCTGTAGGTTTCTAGGCAGATCCTCGAACATGACGGATCTTTGCGGAGATAGATTGGCCTTGGAGACAACTGTCTGATAGGCCTCCAGATGAGGTTTTGGTATGTATTCAGTGGTTCGAATATCAAATATATCTATAAAAAATTCAGTAATCCCAAGACGCTGAAGAACGTTCTCTGCATGAGACACTGTGCCGTTTGTAAAGATGAATTTCGAACCCGGTAGTTTGCGAAGTGCATTTTCCAGTTCCGGATTTGGCTTGATGGCGGAGTGATCGATATCGTGCACATAGTCCAGAAATGCATTCGGGTCGATGTTATGAACATTCATCAAACCGTTTAGCGTCGTTCCGTACTCCTTGAAATAATGTTTTTGAATGCGGCGCGCCTCGGTTCGGTCGACCTGAAGGAGATTGGCAATAAATGCCCCCATCTTCATGTCAATCTCAGTGAACAAATTCGATTCCGGCGGATAAAGCGTATTGTCCAGGTCAAATATCCAGACATCCCGGTCGGCGAATGCTGTCGTCTGGTTTTTGGGAGGGGATTGTTCTTGCATAGCCTGCCTCAAGAGAGGGATTAGCGGGTAAACATGGTGCCGGCACCGTGTTCCGTGAAGAGTTCGAGTAACAGAGCATGTTTGACGCGGCCATCCATGATCACCACGGCTTCGACACCGTTTTGAACCACCGACATACAACTCTCCACTTTGGGGATCATGCCCCCTGAAATTGTATTATCGATAATGAGTTTCTCGGTTTCTTCGATCGTCAGCCTCTGAATAAGTTTCTGCTTCTTGTCGAGAACCCCGGGGACATCGGTCAGCAATAGCAGGCGTTTGGCTTTCAGAGCGCTCGCCAGGGCCCCGGCAAAGGTATCGGCGTTGATGTTGTAGGTCTGGCCTGATACCGATCCTCCTATCGGCGCGATCACCGGAATAAGATCACTGCCCGTGATGACATCGACGATTCGTGTATCGACTTTTTCCGGCTCTCCCACAAAACCCAGATCCAGATTGGTTTCCTTGTCCGACTCTGGATCTCGAACGACTTTTTCAAATTTCCTTGCGAGCATCAGATTGCCGTCCTTGCCACTGATGCCGCAGGCCCTGCCACCGACCTTGTTGATGGCAGACACAATCGACTTGTTGATTGACCCGGCAAGGACCATCTCAACGACATCTACAGTCGCCGCATCGGTGATACGCAGACCGCCGGAGAATTCACTCTTGATCTCGAGCTTATCCAGTAGCTTTCCGATCTGAGGTCCGCCGCCATGAACAATTATGGGCCTGATCCCCAACTGCTTGAGCATGACGACATCTTTCGCAAAATCCTCGGAAAGTTGCGGGTTGGACATGGCGTGACCGCCAAATTTGATAACCAGTGTCTGCTTGTCATATTGCTGCATGTGCGGCAATGCCTCAGAGAGAATCTGGGCTTTGTCTTTTGGGGGCAGCTGCGAATTTTCGGTCTTGTTCATTTTCAACGTCAGACGTTTTGCAAAATTCGGAAAAAGCCGGAAAATCTGGTCGGCCTGGATATGACTTATAGAGAATGATCGACAGGAAACAATGTGAAATATCGCGATTAACCTCAATAAACAGCTGAAATTGTCCATTGATTTAATGTATTTGCGCGATTTTCCCCTTTTTCGGCACAATCTACATGTTACATCGGCAGAGATCTGGGCGGCATTCTCAGAGTTTGCATCCGCATATATTGTTCGAGAGACTCCTGGACAGATAGAATTGCAAATCTCATTGAAGTTCAGGCTGTGAAAGAGTATTCGTAATTGGCGGGCTCGACAAAGTGGGAGTCCTCTCCCAAGCACAAGCCAGATGAGTTGCATCGACCGGAATTATTGAGGCAGGCAGGAGCGGAATTAAATGGTGCAGTCGTTTGCAGATAGTTTCAGTTGGATTCAAAAGTCCAGCGATCTGAAAATGACATTCGACCGCGCCTTCATCTACGCCCGCAACATGTCCCACAAACTGGTAATGCTCGAGCATTTGCTGCTGGCACTGGTTGATGATCCGGATGCACAGATCGTCTTGCAAGTCTGTCGTGTGGACCGTGCGAGACTCCAGGCTGAAGTTCAGGGTCTGATTGAACATGAATTTGGTCCGCTGGTCGATCCGAATTCAATGCCCGCCACGTCAGATGCCTTCAGTAAAGTTCTCACCCATGCCGTAGCGGCGGGAGAACAGTCAAATCGACCGGTGATCGATGGTGCAATAATCCTGGCGGCTCTCATCGGCGAAGGTGGTAGTCCAGCCGCCGAGATTCTGAAGAAAAACGGCCTGACTTTCGATGCGGCTATCCGAAGTTTGGGCAATGAACGCTCGGCACCGGCTTCACCCTATCAGTATCCGGAACAGCATAATCGGATTGATCAGGGGCAGAGCCAGTATCCCGTGCAAAACGGCAGTTCTTACAGCAACGGATCTCATTCACATCAACTGGATTCCTCGGTCGAAGATATTTTATCCAATGTCAGGGAAATTATCGGGACTGAGGACCAGGGTTTAGATCCACTCAGTCCCAGCAAGGCCTTGGTCCAGAATACAGGCGTCCATCAACCGCATCTGAATGGCGCGGAATCAACACCGTATAACAACGGAACCCATGTCGACAATCAGCACGCCTATACCAACGGAGCTTCAGAATCCGGGTTTGTGCCGATGCAGGATGCACCCCAGAATTCAATGCACTCGAACGGCTACCATCAGCGCGATGTGCATCATGAGGGTGTAGAAACGGCTTTGCAGACCGGGCAATTGATCGAAAATGTTCCGCGGCGTATGCGTGTAGCGATACCCGAAATCGTCGAAGTTCGGATTGCGAGAGCTTCTCTACAGGAGATCGAAGGGCAATCCGCGCAATCCGCGTATCAGCAGGGGCATTCGACGAAGATAACCGAAGCGCTGACCGTTCAGTTACGTGCACCAAAGGGAATGTTCCTGATCGAAACCTCAAGCCCGGAGACCCAATGGATTGACCGTTTCATGGGTTTTGGGGAAGATTTTGCCCGCTGGCGTTGGAACGTAACTCCCCTAAAAAGAGGTAAACAAAGGCTGGATCTCGTTATTTCGGGGCGATTGGTCGGAGCCCAGGGTATTCTGTCGGAGAATATTTTGCCCGAGCAAATCATCGACGTGAAAGTAAGGACCAACTATTTCAAACTCCTGACTGCAGTCTTGGGAATAGTACTGGTCGCCGGATTGGGAGCTCTGGCTATGCACTTCGGTCCGGATCTTCTTCGCCTTACGGGACTCGTTTCCTAAGATTCCGATAATGCAAATTCTCGGACTGATCTAGCTCATCGAAGCGATTGTCTCTCGCAACTCATCCAGCCCAATATTCTTTTGTGAAGACGTCACGAGAATTTCCGGAAAGGCGGCGGGATGTTTCGCCAACAGTTTCTCGGTTGCCGTGATGGTTTTTTCCAGATTTGTGCGTTTGATCTTGTCGATCTTTGTCAACACGCACTGATAGGAAACTGCGGCCGTATCCAGCTCCGCGCAAAACTCCAGGTCGGATTTTTTCAGCCCATGCCGGGAATCAATCAGTACAAACACACGCCGCAGGGAGGTGCGACCACGAAGATAGGCTTTCATCAGGGCCGTCCAGCGGCTCACTGTCGACTTTGAAACTCGCGCGTATCCGTAACCGGGCAGGTCGACTATGTAGTACTGGCTGGTGAGTTCAAAGAAATTGATCTCTCTGGTGCGCCCTGGTGTGTTTGACGTGCGTGCCAGGTTCTTGCGATTGCACAGGGCGTTAATCAGACTGGATTTGCCGACATTGGACCGGCCTGCAAAGGCGACTTCCATTCGATCGCCCGCAGGCAGGTCGTCGATGCTGACAACGCCTTTGATGAAGTTGCAGGTATTGGAGAATAACTTTCGTCCGGACTCATAGTCTGGATTTGAGGTGTCATTCAATTCAAGATTTTCCCGAACCCGGCAGTTTGGGCACTTTCATTGCCTTAATCTTGTCCAGCCCTATATTTCCGAACAGATCCACTTTTACCCCTTGCCGCGCCATGATGATCCACTGCTGAATAATCGACAATGTATTGTTCCAGGCCCAGTAGATGACCAAACCGGCGGGAAAAGGTGCCAGGATAAATGTGAAGACGACCGGCATCCAGGTGAATATTTTTTGCTGAATCGGATCCGGTTGTTGCGGGTTGAGCTTCATCTGGACCCACATCGTGATGCCCATGACCAAGGGCCAGATTCCTATTTGCAGGAAGGACGGCGGTGTCCAGGGGATCAGACCGAACAGGCTAAACAGAGAAGTCGGATCCGGCGCTGAAAGGTCCTTGATCCATCCATAAAATGGAGCATGACGCATCTCAATTGTCACAAACAGAACTTTGTACAGAGCAAAGAATACCGGGATCTGGATTAGAATTGGCAGACATCCAGACATGGGATTTACTTTTTCTTTTTTGTAAAGCTCCATTAAAGATTGCTGTTGCTTCATCTTGTCGTCGGGATAGCGTTCCCTGAGTTTTTGCATTTCGGGCTGTAGCTTTTTCATCTTACTCATTGACACGTAAGATTTATTGGCAAACCAGAACAGCGCAATTTTTATCAGGATGGTGACCACGAGAATTGACAGGCCAAAATTGCCAAGCAGTCGGAAGAAATAGTCCAGGGCCTGAAAAAGAGGTTTCGTCAGGAAATAAAACCATCCCCAGTCGATCAATAGGTCGAAATTGTCGATCTTCAGATTTTCAGCGTAGTTGTCGACGAGATGAACCTGTTTCGCCCCGGCAAACAGGTTTGAGCTGGTAGATGAGACCTGATTCGGACCGATTGTGACAGCGCCGCTCAGGAAATCAGTTTGAAAAAATTCCCGCTCATTCTGTGCCACACCGGAGAAATTGGCATCATAGGTTTGATTCTGATCCGGGATCAGAACAGCGGCCCAATATTTGTCGGTTATACCGAGCCATCCGCTCTTCTCCTTGAATTTCTGTGCGCCGTCATCAATAACGTCGGAATAGTCAATCTCCTGCAAACCCGCCTCTCCAAGGAACCCAATGAGTCCTTCATGAAGAATGAAGAAATTAGAACTTTCAGGGCGCGAATGGCGTGAAATCAAACCGTAGGGAAACAGGGTGACAGCCTGCTCCGTCTTGTTCTCCACTTCTTGGCGAATGTTGAACATGTAGTCGGAGTCGACGGTAATTATTCTTCGGAATATCAGGCCCTCGTTGTTGTCATAGACGAGGGTCACAGGAGTTCCCGGGGTCAAGGTAGAATTGCCGTCAACCTGCCAGACCGTATCATTGTCAGGCAATTTCGCGTTCAGAGCACTGTCTTTGACCCAGCCATGTTCGGCGTAAAAGGGTTTGGCGCTTCCTGACGGAGAAAAGAATGTTACCTTTTCACTATCAGGTTCGACGGTCTCATTGAATTTCTTGAGTATCAGATCATCAATGCGTGCTCCTTTGAGCGCAATGGATCCAGTGAGACTAGGTGTTTCAATATTTACACGGGGGTTGGACCGAAGCAAACGATCACGGCTGGCTTTGCTGTCTACCGAAACATTCGGTAATTGAGGAGCTCCTGTCCTGTTGCCATCCGTTGATATTGACGGTTTCAAGCCCGCGGTTCCGCTGCTCGTATCGGGCAGCGGCGCTTTACCGGGCTGGACCTCTTGTTGTGTTTGCTTTTGCGCTTCAGCACGCTCTTTTTCTTCAATAAGTCTAGGGCCCGCGTAGAACACCTGCCAAAAAATGAGAACGCTTATTGAAAGTGCGATAGCGAGAAATAAATTTTTGCTATTTTCATCCATCGGACTGCTTATTCGGGCCCTTAATTGCCAATTTTCCAGAAAAGATTGTGATGCCTGTTAAAGAATTAGACCGTAATGAAACTGGTCAGATTTTCTTCAATCTTTGTTTCTTCAACCTGCGCTCAAGCCGTTTATGACTTTCTACTATTGCCTCTGCTAGATCTTCCACTATTTCGGAAAATCGACTGCCGATCGCGCCCTCCTTGCCGATTACGACATAGTCGTAAGCAGGGCGTGATAATTCCATTCCTTTTTTAGCGACCGCTTCCTTCAATCGGCGCTTAACACGGTTGCGAACAACCGCAGTTCCGAGTTTTTTTGTTACTGTGAAGCCGAAACGTGCGCATCTTTCCCCATTGAGTTTACCATCGAATTTTTCATATGGGTAATTAATCTGCAAGATCAGCGACGGCGTTGACCAGCGGATTCCCTTTCTCATGTGCAGGAATTGCGCACGGCTTTTGAGCGTTGGAATTTTCATGCTCGAAAGGGACCGAACTGTCCAATAACCTTGCCGGTTGCCTATTGGATTTAGGCCGAAAGACTCTTGCGACCCTTTGACCGCCGTCTCGCCAGCACTTTAATGCCACCTTTTGTAGATTTTCGCGCCCGAAATCCGTGCCTTCTTTTGCGCACAAGTACACTCGGCTGATATGTGCGTTTCACAACAGTTCTCCATTACAATCGATTGCTTCAGAACAGGGACCACGGCGAGCCTCTCTCGCTGCAACTTCCCTGATAAATTTGAGAATTTAAGCGCTTATAGGACCCAACATCAGCGAAGTCAATCAAAGGCGTAAAATCAAGCCGGATATCACCGCTTAAAGGACACTATCAACTCTTATGACGGTCTATCACGAACACTTGAGAGACCATTTTCTCACAGCTCAGTTTGACTATTTTGTCAGTAATCGTCGTAAATCATCAACGGGCCGGTTTTGCCGGTCATAAAGAGGGATTAACAATGATCAGAGCATCGTCTGAATTTCGCGCGGCAACATCCAGTTCAATACAGGCCAATGTTGCATCCCAAAGCAATGTTTTCCGGAACAGCATGGGTTTCCGCGTGGGTTTCCTGTGGCTGTTTATCCTGTTTTCGGCGATGATGGCCTATTCTACTGCGCGTGCCGGTCAGGTTGCGGATACATTCTCCAAGTTCACAACCGGATCGGTCATTAAAGTCGACCACAGCGCCTGGGACGGCCTGCTGAAGACCTATGTTAAACCTACGGAAAGCCGACTGAATGTCGTCGATTACGGCCGTTTTAAAGCGGAAGCCCGGAACAAGTTAACGGCTTATCTGGACCAGCTTCAGAAGACCCAGGTGACGAAGCTCAACAAGCGAGAACAATATGCCTTCTGGGT
>JBPCWG010000465.1:0-5933 GCA_051009705.1 Methyloligellaceae bacterium
CTCAAGTGTGGTTCGTGCAGGAATTTAGTCAGGGAACGGCCTGGTCCCGACAGATTTTTGGGTTTCCAGTTGATCTTGTACTTTTGAGCAGCCTTGGCATCAATGGTATGGCATTTTGTACATTGTCCCTGGGCATCTTTGTCCGACAAAAGTTCGAAAATTTCTTTTATGTACGGATTGGACTTGGTCCGCTTGCCGATTTTTGAATAGTCAAGCCAGGCGCGATAAAAACTATCTTCGTGTTTGTTGGGTTTGTAGTGGATTGTATCATCTTTTCGATCCCATCCGCCGAGTTCCGACCAAAATTCGGAATCGGTCCACTCTATGGCTAATTCGGTTTTCGCTAGGCTCACTTCTTCCTGTTCAGCAGCCGTGTCAGAGTCAGAATCTTCGCTTTCTTCATTGTCTTCATTCGTATCTTCATCACTGACTGCTTTGGCCTCACCACCCTTTAGCAGATTGCCAAAGGCGTCAATGCGCCAACTTTTGTTCCCGGAATTCGCTGCGGAAACATTCGAATTATCTTCATCTGGTTTTTGTGCTTCTGTCTCTTCAGGAGTCGCCTTGGTGATGGCGCTGTCCCACTCTTTTGCCTCAAGGTTTGACGTTGCGACAACAGGTTTGGTTTCGCTCTTGGGCCGTGCGTCAAGCTCTGCATTGAGATTCGGCAGCCAAGAGTTTTGAGCTCCGATCAGGACATCACGAGGGAGGGAGGCCAACAATAATTTCAGGTCATTGCTTCGACGGTCACCAGAAGTATTGACCTTCGCCAATTGTTCGACAACCCAGGATTGCTGTTTGTTTATCAGGTCGTTCAGCAGGCTTTTTACCGCCCAAACAAGCTTTTGTATGGAAGCCAGCTGGTCTGGACTGGCATCTGTGAGATCCAGAAGGTCGAGCGGTTCGATAGATTTAAGAGTTCCGATGTTGGACGTATCAAGGCTCAACAGAAACTTCATGAGTGGTGAAAGTTCAGCCTCGGAGTCCTCAGGCCAGGAACCGATTTCAATTCCTTTTTCTTTGAGCGTCTCCAGGTCTATCCCCGGTACAGTGAACAGACCTATGCCCTGGGCTCCTGTGAGCCTGCCTTTGCCCAGTATTCCGTCAAGATGGCAGGTTGAACATGTCTCCGAGAACGGCTTAATAGTCATGATTTTCGGATCGGTATCAGACGTATGACAATAGGTGCATTGTTCGGGAACACCTGAAGAATTGATTTCTTTTTTCTTCCTTGTTTCAGGAAAGTGCTTGTTGATGTGAGCAGCATGATCGAAAGATATTCGCGTCCGACGCTTGAAAGGGTAGTTTATGAATTCAGGGTGGTCGGACTTGTAACTATCGAAAACCTTGACGTGACATCCCTGGCACTGCTGATCCGAAAGTCTGGTGGACTTGAAGTCCATTCCCTTATGTTCCCGATGGCAGGTCGCACAATAAATGCCATCTTCGAATTTGCCCTTGGTTTCAAACAACAATTTTGAGAGTTTTACCTCTGCACTTTCATCATTTGTCGTTTTTCTTGATTCGAACGTACGTGTTTTTTTCTGCAACGACGATTGGGAAACGTTGTGTGGTGTAAAATTGTGATTTTGTAATTTATGACAAACGATACAACCTTTGCTGTCCGCAACCGGATCTGGCCGGGCAAACATTGTGTGCATCCACGTAAAACGCGAATTCGTCTGTGACGTATGGCAGGCGGTGCAGTCTGAAATAGCACTGTGGCTCGAAGTTAGTGGTCCCGGCATAAGCCACTGTTGATCCGGTGATTTCCCCATCCAGATAAGAACCGTTCCCGCGGCAATTAACGACGTCCAGCTGGAAATCCGGGTTGTCCGTTGACTGATTTGAATCTTGCGATTGCTTGTCATGTTACGGCACACCTGTCGAAAAAGCGGAGATGATAGCAATGTGTACCAATGACACGATCAATAGTGAGTATGTGGCCGGTACATGAACCAGGAGCCAGCTTGATCGAATCTTGTCGTAGCTGAGTTGAAAATCTGCAGCAAGTTTGTCGACAGCCTCTCTCTTGAGTTCGGCTATTGCGGCGGAACCGTCGGAACCAATGATGTCCTCTATCTCTTCCAAGTGAATCAGGAACCTCTGCAATGGCAGGCGCGGTTCTTTCAGAAGTTTCCAGACATTTGGTTTTTGCTGAAAGAAATCATAAATTTTCCGGGTGGAGTTCTCAATTTCCGGATTCAGTTCTACGCGGGTCAAAAGAGTCGAAAGCAGGGTCTCAATCCTATTGGTTTGTTGGAGGGCATTTGGATCGCTATTGGGCTGTTTCGTCGTAATATTTAACTGTTTGACGGTGCGTAAGAAAAATCGTTCCAGTGACATACCTAAAAATCCGGATGCAACAACAAGAATGAAAAGACCCCAGAGTGTGGCACCGAGCATACTTCCCGGCAGATCCAGTTCTGCGTGAAACAGAAACATCACGCTCGTAAATGTGCCGCAGTAAATGTGAAATGTTTGTCTTCTGTTGACAGTGCCGGGTTGCGTAATTTTAATTCGGATGCGATCGGAATGGTTCAATATATGAAGCATCATCTGCGGAATAAAAAGCGTTGCCAGAATCCAACCGTCGATAAATTTCGGTTCTCGCAGCGCCGCTTCAGCAAGACCGACAAAGCCCAGAGTCGTTATTGTAGCGATAGCGACAGTTAACATATTCAGCGGAAATAATTTGGATCTGGTCATACCGGGTACGATTCTTGTTATTAATTTGTTTCTTCGGTTCGTCCGACGTAGCTGCTCTTCTTCGGCAACAGAGCATCGATTGCTCCCAGTTGTTTACCGTCATGCTTGGTTAAGAAAATCTGGATCTGACTTGCAATTTTGTCAGCGGATTGCGTCAGGGCCTTGCGATTGTCTAACTTCAAGCCGGCTTCGTAACTTGCCGCCGAAATTGCTTCGAGTTCGGGAGATTTGGGTATCAGTTTATAGGCGGCGAGAAACTTCTTACGTGACTGATCCACCCGGTGCGCCATCTTAACGGAATAGTGGTTGGTTTCTTCTGAAACGGCGACAGCGCGTATCGACGACTCTATCTCGACGGTGAGACCAACCAAATACATTATTCTTCGCCGTTCGATTGATGCTTCGCGATTTCCCTTGTCGGGCTGATGCCAGAGATTGTGCCTGATTTCGCCCTGGGACCAGGAGACGAGGTCAAATGAACTGCCGGCCGGATGTTTTCCGACATTGATCAGTTTTTCGAATGGCACGATATGGCACCCGAAGCAGTTTTTGGCGATCCGGTAAATGTTGCCTGGCCGGATCATCTTGTTGTTGTCAGCAGATTTCCAACGGCTCTTTTTTTCAGCCTCGGATTCTGTTTCCTTCGTCTTGCCACTATAGGAACTGTGAAGGTCGATATATTTTTTGCCGGCTCCATGACAGGATTCGCATGAAATTCCGGCAATTACTTTGACCTTTTTTTTCGATGCCTGTTGGCTCGTAAAGTGGCAGTTCAGGCAAAGGCTTTCGGATTTAATGCGTTTGATTTTGAGGCGTTTTGCAATGTCCCTTGCAGCTTTTGATCTCGGTAGCTCGCGGAATGTTTTGAAGTGCTGCGTTTTTTTCCAAATTTTGGCCTCCTCCTTGTGACATTCAGCACAAGCATTTGGTCCCTTAGTTTGTTTTGCGATCGGCGTCTTGCTTTTTGTCGGTTTTTTCTGGGCAAGGCTTTCGGTTGGAAAATAGCTTAGCGTCACGGCCGCCAGAGTGGCGGTCAGGACAATAGATTTTGGTAACAGGTAGTTGCCCCAAGACAAGAAACATTGGACCATAGATTTACAAGCGCCCCGAAGTTGAAATCGGAATCAAATCTGTAATTTGTCGAAATTTTGTAATCGCAATACTTGAACGGACTGCTGAACACTACAAACTAGGGCCGGTTTGACCCAATCCAAATGTAGGTAATCGATGCTTTAAATAGCAACGCAACTGAAAAGTGATGATGCCCAACCATTGTGAATATTCGATGTTCCAGTCGTGCCAATGTGATGACAAAACTTTGTAATTACTGTGATATTCACGAAGTTATCGCTCACGAAATCGATCCTGCCTCATGCGGACAATCGCCTTGGAGACAGTCACCTTTAAAACGATGAAGTAGGAATGGAATCGGAAGTTGACCTGAAACTGACTTGCTCGGTCTGTCACTGTGACTATTTTGATACTAAAGCCCTAAATCAAATGTTGCCACAATTCTGACACCAGAATTTCCTGCTCCGACCCAGATTTCTGTATTTGTTTGTACCCATAGCGATCAAGACATAGTGGTCGCATAACAAACACCGCTGGGGGGATACTTGCCTGTCCAAAGGGAGGATTGGCAGACATATTTTCTTCAACGATATCGTGGAGTTTTCTAACTTCACGAAGACTTAGGTCAGAAAGACTTCTGGATGCATGTCCATGCAGCTCCCACCCCACCAAGTCCAGGGGTCTTTCTGATCTTTTTTATTTTGTTTCAGAATTCCACGACAACTTCCGGCGGCGATTTGAGTGTTTGATACACAACACAATAGCGTTCCGTCAGTTTCATGAGTGTTTGTTTGTCGGCATCGCTCATGTCGCCTTCAAGTTCGAATTTCAGACGGATTTTATCAAAGCCCACGGATGCTTCGCGATCGACACCCAGAGTTCCCTTGAAATCCAGGTCTCCTTCAGCGCGTATATGCGCATCAACGAGATTGAGATCTAAAGCTGTGGCAACGGCATTGAGCGTGACACCGGCGCAGGCGACAAGGGATTGCAATAACATATCTCCGGAACAGGCATGGACACCTGTCCCTCCCGTCGCCGGGTGAAGTCCTGCCTCGACAAGGGCTTTGCCGGTTTCGACGGAACAGGTTACATCCTCTCCGATTTTACCTTCTGCAGAGAGAGTGATAACCGCCTGTTCGGGAGAGTCTTTATAAAGATTTTTTACGGGTTCCTGAATTGACTTGAGAGAATCTGAATCCATACCGAGCACTCCTTTGAAAACTTGCGGCCAACGTAATGCAATCTGCGGTTCAGTGTCCAAGAAAATAAATGTGAAAGAAACGCTGGATTTCTCGTGAGATCGCCAAATCATGGCAAGGCGCCTGCCCGAAAAAAGATTGGTCGGGTGAGCTGGCTTCCCGTCGTTGCCAGCACGTGAATTAGGGGGAATCAAATATTAATTTTCGAGCAAATAAAAAGCCCCCGGGCCGCACACGAGCCCAGGGGACAAAACTTGATGAAGGAATATCAAACTAGTGAGACCATGAACACTTTCATGTCCCTGTGTTTCAAAAATTTGATCCAGTTATTTCTTCATTTTCATCATGGCTGCCTCATACTCTTTGGCAGTCAGGTTACCATTCTTGTCTGCATCCAAATCTGCAAACTTCATCGCATCTTTTTTACCTTTGTGAGCGGCTTCCCACTCCACCAAGGTCACTTTGCCGTCTTTATTGGCGTCAAGATCAGTCAGTTTCATTTCGCCGGCAAGTGACATAGATGAAAGTGTTGCCGTTACTACTGCAGTCGTTACAAAAAGGAATCTCTTAGACATTCTCATTCTCCTTAATGCAAATTAAGAGCGTCTTCTGGACGAAAACTACATTCAAGTAAAATATGCGCTCTGGGGTGGAACTATCTGAATCAAAAATGTTTTTGATTTGAAATTCTATTGACGTTAATGAGGTGTTTTAGTGACAGGGCTCACATTTCCTTCAAACTTGAAACATAATTCAAAACTGGATCGAAGGTGCTTGAATTCAGGCTTGCGAAACCCCGATACTTTCAGGGAGCACTGGAATTCATGATTTCATTGTTTAAGTAAACAATTGGAACACACCAAGCTAAAGCAACCGAACTCCGGAAATGAAATTTCGCGGCAAAAATATCGTCAGAGTAGAAAAACCGGATTATCGCTTTGTTCTCACTCT
>JBPCWG010000466.1:0-3343 GCA_051009705.1 Methyloligellaceae bacterium
GACCAATTGCTTTCTGGAGGACTACGTCGTGTCAAATCGAAACTGTTATGAAGTAAAACAGTCCGCCCAAAGACTATTGGAGCGTTTCCTGTCCTGCACATCCGGTGCAACGGCTATAGAATACGCCATGATCGCCGGCGCCTTGTCCATCGTCATTATCGGGACGGTTTATCAGATCGGCTCGACTGTGCAGGGGAACTTCGAGGATGTCCAAGACTCTTATCCCGAGATTTAACAATCTGTGATTTTTTCAGGGGTTCTGGATTCAGTCCGGCAGTCAGGCACTTAAACGAGACCGGAAGGAGTCAGTCCCTGATCGGCTCAGATCGAAGCAGGCTTCTTGGCCATATACTCTGCCAATGCATATTGACCTGAACTCTGTCCTGCCGTAATTTTCTTGTATTGGAACATCGCAACTTCAAACCTTTTCCTATGACCGACACTCTTCCAGCCTTGCGAAATCGTCTACTCGAAATTTCTGAGGAAATTCGCAGTTTTACTGGCCCCATTCCAGCATGCGACGTCCACTTCAATGCATTGCTCGAGGAAAGACGAACTCTCTCGCACCGCATTCGGGATCTGACCCGAAATTCCAGCGAAGTTAATGCGGAGCCGCTGCAAAATCAGCAGTAACAACCTACTCAAACACATTCCTTCAGATCCACGCCCGAGGCAATTCGGTCGGCGTCGGGATTTTTTCCTTCCATCAGCCATTTGCGACCGGTCATGTAACTCCTGGGGTCATTCATGGCATCAACTGCGAGAAATTGATCCCCATGGTAATACCAGACGGACTGAGAATTTTCGTGGGTCCCGACTCGTACAATTGTCCGGTCGAATCCGGTGTTCAATCCGGCGATCTGCAACTTGGTGTCATACTGGTCCGACCAGAACCACGGAACAGGATCATAGGGTGATGATTCACCCATTATCGTTTCGGCAACTTTTTCTGCCTGGTCAATCGCATTCTGCACGGACTCGAGCCGCACGCGCCGCCCTTTGTAAAGAAACGATGCGCAATCACCGGCAGCATAAATATCCGAATTAGATGTCTGCCCGAATTCGCCAACACATATGCCATTGTCGATTTCGAGACCTGCGGATTCGGCGAGTGCGACATTGGGACGGATACCGATCCCAAGAACAATAAGGTCGACTGTGCTGGAAGAGCCGTCATCAAACTTGGCTACCAGCTTATCATCGTCAGCTTCCTCCAGCGCTGTAAGGGACGTAGATGTTCTAATGTTGACCCCATGACCCTCGTGCAGGTCATGAAAATAGGTCGCGGTTTCTGCGGCAGCAACACGTTTCAACAACCGATCTTGCAGCTCAACCAGGGTGACCTTAAGACCGCAACTTGAGGCGACGGCTGCTATTTCGAGACCGATATAGCCGCCACCGACAACAAGCAGGTGCTTGTTCTCAAGAAAACGGGGCTGCAGCTTGTCGATGTCAGCCAATGAACGGATCATTTGCACGGATGACGGGACAGGCTGAAAAGAAGCCGGCAAACTCAGGGGTAGAGACCCGGTTGTCACAATAAGCTTGTCCCAGTCACATTTCTCACCGTTCGACAACACAAGTGACTTGTCTTCCGGCGCGATGGCTTCAACCCTAACACCGGAGATTGTCTTGATGTTTTGATCCTGATAAAACGCAGCCGGTTTGATATAGAGCCGCTCCCGAGGAAGTTCGCCCAACAGGAATTTCTTTGTCAAGGGAGGTCGCTGATAGGGAAGCTCCGGTTCTTCACCAATAAGTGTTACGTCTCCGGTAAATCCGAGGGCCCGCAGTTTGGAGACCGCTGAAATTCCGGCCTGTCCGGCGCCTATGACGACAATTTTGTTCAATTCCGGCAATATTTCAGCCTCCCTCACCCTCTTGTTAAAAAGATCTTAGTACGTTCTTAACGCAAACTGCGGCATTCTCAGTGATCCAGCAAGCGTTGTCACAAGATTGCCACGATCTTTTCGATGAACCGCCGCTTTTCTAAGCCAGTTTATGCGAAGGGAAACCGGGCTGAGCGGTTACAAAGTTTGTTAACAAATTCAGCGCATTAATGCCTGTTTTAGAACATGTACACAAAATGGGTCAAGGTCGGGTGAAGACGTGAACAGTTTAACGCTCAGTTTAAGAACGGTTTTCATAGCTTTAGGTGTTTGCATTCTGGCCGGTTTATTCTCAACCGGCGATGCTTATTCCCGGGAAGCAGAACGTGCTAATAGCGACCTGACATTATTCACTATAGAAATACCCAAGAAAGTTGACTACTCCATTTTTACCCTGACCAATCCTAACAGGATTGTGGTCGATTTGCCGGAAATGCCGCTCCGTATCCCGTCTCTCAGCGAACGAAAAAAATCTGGATTGATCCGGGATGTGAAATACGCGCTGATTATCAAGGGTAAAGCACGACTGGTTATTGAGACAACCGTGCCCACGAAGGTGGCAAAGTCTTCCATCAGTCAGGATTCAAAGAAAGAATGGGCTCGGATAGAACTCGGGCTGGCGCGCAACGACCCGATTTCAAGAACCCTCAATATGGGTTCTAAACGATCTGCAAACCTGATTGTCCCGCCGAAACCGGTACGTGTACATCCGCCGTCGGAATTCAGCCTGCCCCTTATTGTCATTGACCCCGGCCACGGGGGCTACGATACCGGCGCTATCAAGCACGGTGTCCGGGAGAAAAATGTCGTACTGGCCTTTGCAAAACACCTGAAAGAACGACTTGAAAACACGAAGCGCTACCGGGTGAAACTGACCCGTGAGGATGATCGTTTTATTCCCCTGAAAAAACGTGCGGCTTTCGCTCGAAAACAAAAAGCGGATTTGTTCTTGTCAATTCACGCGGACTACTCTTCCTCGCGACAATCCTCGGTTCGTGGTGCCACGTTTTATTCTCTTTCCGGTAAAACAGCTAAACGTCTTGCCAACAGGAGCAAGCGAAGTATGAAAGTTGCGGATCTTATTCCGACCTCCGCTACCTCACAGACCGATTCAATGAAGTTCGAGCCGGCGGTTCGCAACATTCTTATGGATCTTGGACGACGCTGGGTTCAGCACAATAATGGCCGGACCAACTTGCTCGTGGATTCCCTGAAGGAGTTCATGGGAGATGCTACAAAACTTAAATCGAATCCACACCGGAATGCGAACTTTGCCGTTCTGAAATCCGCCGAAGTTCCTTCAGTCCTTATTGAACTGGCTTATGTTAGTAATGCCAAAGATGCCAAACTCCTTAAGTCACTTTCCTGGCGTAAAAATGTGTCGGAAGCCCTTACTTCCTCTATAGACAACTATTTTAGCCATCTTCCCAACTACTAATTTTCTTGTCCGGGCG
>JBPCWG010000467.1:0-3390 GCA_051009705.1 Methyloligellaceae bacterium
GGAATATTCAGAAGTATCCCCGCCGCCATCATCCCAATGCATGATCGCTGAGTGAACACGACCGGAGATGGTCATGCTCAGTTGACGGGCTTTCTTTCGAACTGTCGTAGCTTCAAGTTCTGCAACACGCTCTTCCAAATCGGCGCAGCAATCGCCACCCAGATCAGCTGCCGTTGCAGGTGTGGTCGCGTAGCCGCCCATAAAAATGCCAGCTGCAGCGAACACTGAAAGACGACTGACTGTCGCCATGTGTTCTCTCTTCATAGAATCCATCTCCGCTCTATAAGACTCAGTTTATTCAGAGCAGTACTACGGACATTTCTGCTTTGGATTGGGAGTGAGACCAACAAGGAGGGACGCTGAACTGGATTACGCGACTCACTCTATGACAAATCTGGTAATATAATTGATAGACAAAGAGCAATCGAAACACGCATGGCTGTGGGAAAATCGTACCTCGATGTGGCAGTTTCGCCACTTATCCCCCCGAAACCCTTGGATTCCTTACTAAATAATTAATAAAAATACCCCCTAAGAGGGATTGGTTTTCTCTCAAACACTGGAAAACAGAATGGAACAAAGGGGGGTCAAGGCCAATTTCTGACAATTTCGATTCGTTCTTTCTCCAATTCGAATAGCCAAAAACAGAGAAACGGGGGCCTAACTACTCAGATTTTGGAATTATCCTGCCGGTCTCAGCATACCATGCACGAATTGCAGGAATTTCCCTGACATAGTTCCAATTCGAGTGATACTTTCCAGAAATAGGATCTCTTTGATCGCTTGCAAATTGACTCGGAATGTAGCGCCGGCGTTCCCATCTCGGGCGAACCAGATCACCGAAATTAACTGATTTCTTAGGCAGACCAAATTCGTTCAAATCACTCGTTTCGTGATGAGCGTCGGCAATCCAAATCTTATCTTCGTGATCACGCATGATCGAATAAGTTACTTCTCGATTGATAGATGGGTAGACAGCAACATTGACTTGTCCTGCCGCCAGTGTAAGTGCATCAAATTCCAAAAGAGCATTTTTGCAGTCAGGTTCAAAACCTGGAACGATATTGATGTCCTCCGGTTCGCGTATTGTTTCACCTTCCTCTGTTTGCAGGCAAGTTTGGCTTTGATCTGCAAGACCTGAAATAATACTCAGATTTTGGGGTTTTGGGTTTTGGAAGTAGTACAAGTGATCTTCGCCAAAATTGAGTAGATCGGTAATCTCCGAAAGTGTTAGCATTCCCGAAACGATGGATTGTGAACGCAGCAAATATTGTCCTACGATGACCGGGGGAGAGATGAGGCTTTCACCGGGACCTTTTGAAAACCACCCGTCTTCTATTCCGTCTGCAAGCCGATATGTACCATGTGAGGCCGACTGATAGATAAGCCTTGGAAAAACTCCTTCATCTATTTTCACAAATAATAACGCGAACTGTCGCCGGCCGCCGACCAATCTGAACTTTTTAGACAAAAGCAGTTCGGCATTGTTGTGTTGAAATCCTACATCTGGCTCCAGATTATAACATGAAATGAGTTTAGCCTGTTTCGAGCTAGAAATTTTATACAATATTTCATTAGCTTTGGCTTCGTCGATGATATTCAATTCGTGCAAAGAGAGATTCGACTTTTCCGCAGAAAATTTGTCTGAATAGACCTTGGAAAAGCCCCGGTCATCAAATGGCTTCTCCCGAATCGAATCAGAATTTTCTCTCCCACAAAAA
Source organism: Methyloligellaceae bacterium (assembly GCA_051009705.1). Classification (GTDB taxonomy): domain Bacteria; phylum Pseudomonadota; class Alphaproteobacteria; order Rhizobiales; family CAYWUX01; genus JANQOC01. The sequence continues at coordinate 1,722 of JBPCWG010000467.1, forward strand.
TTCATAATTTGGTTTCTGACAGTTAACGGATCTTCGATAAACTGTTCGTAGGAGATTATCATACAGTGCTCTGGAAACTTTTCCGACCAGATGCTTATTAATTCATAGTACCATTCGATGTGGTTTAAGATTGTAACCAAATTATATGCATATAAATTTCCTGACAGATACTTCTTAAACAGTATCCGCGTTGCAAGATCTGCTCGGTCTCGTTTAAGGAATACAAACTTACTATTTGGTATGCTATTTAGGATTGCCCCCACTTCAGTGATGAGGCCTGGGTTAGTATTTGTAGACATTTTGAATTTCTCGTACCGAAGGCTCATCTCACGAAAATATCGATCGGATAACTTGGACAGTGCGTCCTCATCCAATCCTGAGAAAATTGTCGAACCGTACGTAAGAAAATCTGTTTTGAACAATTTGATCAGGTCAGTAAATATTTGGTTCTCAAATCCTTGTTGAACTCCTTCGATCTCCCCCAAGAGCTTCTCGACCGATGTTTTGCCTGAACGCGATGGCCCAAGAATAAATAATGAGACGGGATGATTTGTTGGATCTGCGAATGACAGATGGCCATCATACTTTTTCGCTTCTTCAAGAAGATTCTGAGCTTCCAATTCATTCCGCCGCACCTCAGCGGGAATCATATTGAATACGCTATTGTTTGCCTTCAAAAACTCTTTCCAGGCTTCCTCGTTTTTCCCGAGACCATGCAGCAACTGAGCTTTGGTAAATTGTGCAGCCGTTATGTCTTCTAAACTGGAAAATGGTTTGCGACTCCATAATTCATCCAGTTCGGCCAAAACTTTCAGTTGAACTGATTTGTCGGCAATCTTGCCCAAGGCAACCAGTGAAGCTAATTCGTCAGAAGGGTTGCTGAATTTTTCCTGACAAATTGCAATAAGTTCGTCATCCCTTCTCAATTCAGAAAGGATATGACATTTCTGCAAATGACGCTCATCTGTCGGCGGCAGGCCTTCCAGAGCCTTGTCAAGGTGATACAAACTATCCTTGAACCTGTTGATATGACTGAAATTGTCGGCGATGTTGAAATGTATTTGAGAATTTGCGGGATCGAGAGAGAGCGCTTCTTCATAAGATCTATTGGATTCCAGAATCATACCGGCAGTTCTCTCGACAAACCCTTTAGTTACGTAGGCAGAATGATCTTGAGGATCAAGTTCAATGGCCCTTTGACTGATCTCCAAAGCCTTCTCGTAACGGCTCAGATTACTGAGACTCAGCGCGTAGCTATTGAGTAGCAAGGCGTTATTTGGATCATTTTTTAAGGATTTTGATAAAACACTGACTACCTCTTCATCGCGGCCGGCTTCCCGCAGCTTGTTCGCATAATTCAATGCGATGTTCGGATCGTCCGGCTTTAACGCATAAGCATTGGCATAGGCCTCAAAGGTTCCGACCGCTTCGTCGGAGTCTTTCATCAGTTCGACAAGGTTCAACTGCAACTCAGGGACGTCCGGCGCAATCTTTGTCAATTCCTGCAGAATTTTGATTGCATCCATGCGGCGATCAAGTTGCGCCAGAAGATTTGCGTAGTTGACACGCTGCTTCAGGTTTTCCGGCTCGAGTGAAAGCCCTTTCTCGAAAAGCGTTTTAGCACGTTCCAGTTCTCCCATTTCTCGCATCGAATTGGCGAACTCAAAGT
>JBPCWG010000468.1:0-9599 GCA_051009705.1 Methyloligellaceae bacterium
AATGGGAAAAGTGATACGGTGGCGAAACCGGTCATAGGGAACGGCGATATCTTCGCCGGAGATAACCATGCCCGACAGGGCGATGCTTTCCGGTTTGAATCCCGCTTCCCGCAGAAAGGTTTTCAAAGCTGTCCTGTCGTTAGGGGCATAGCCGATACGAAATCGTTTTTGCAACGCCGGCTCGATACCACGCTGGATCAGATATTCGCGGGCTTCGCGCCCGGAAACGGATCGCAACTGTTCCTCAAAATAGGCGGAGGCCTTTTCATGGATTGCTATCAGTTCCTGGCGGAGGCTGCTTTTTTCGCGATCCTGTTCCGTCGGTTTTGGCAGAGCCACACCGGCAATGGCGGCAAGTTTCTCCACCGCTTCCGGAAAACTCAGGCCTTCGACTTTCATGAGGAAGGAAAATATGTCCCCATGTTCGCCGCTGGCAAAGCAATGGTAGAATCCCTTCTGGTCATTAACGGTGAAGGACGGTGTCTTTTCGTTTTTAAACGGGCTCAGACCTATAAACTCGCGGCCCTGTCGTTTCAGCTTGACGGTTGCTGAAACGATCTGGCTGACGGGTATACGCGCCTTGATCTCGCTTAAAATATTGTCATCAAATCGCATCAACGACCCCGCCAGTGATTCGCTACACAATTATAGTCCGATCCGTACGCCCGAATCGAACGATCTCTCAATCCGTTGACCGGACTTGTTGAAAGGATGTGGGAATTGAGCGCCGGACCTACCCTAAAATCTCTTTGACCATTGAACTGGAAACGGAAAAATCCATTTGCCCGGCATAACGCTCTTTCAGAAGCGACATCGTGCGCCCCATGTCCTTGAGGCTTGTCGCACCAATTTCTTGAATGACTGTTTCGACGGCGGAGCGCGTTTCATCCTTATTCAGTTGTTGAGGCAGAAATCCGGAGATAATCTCGATTTCTTCCTGTTCGGCCTCCGCCAGCTCCAGGCGTCCTGCTTCCTCGTAGGTTTTGACGGATTCCTGACGCTGCTTGATCATTTTAGCAAGAATTTCCAGAATTTCCTGATCGTCAACACCGTCCTTGCCCTTTGATCGGGAGGCAATATCTCGGTCCTTGATTGCCGCCATGATCAGCCTGAGGGTCGATACTTCGCGCTTTTTCTGCGCCTTCAGCGCCGTTTTAAGCTGATTGCTAATTTGATCTCGCATGTGTCTCTCTACTGTTTGGGGAACTGTAAACGATATTCGGCACGCGATATAGCTTATTCCCACAGATTTTCACTTAACTCATTGATTTATATCAAATATTATTTTATAGATCGCCTTGACCCACTGCCCTGTTTCCCGTAATGTTCGCGCCAATTTGGACTGCAGTACACCTCATAAATCCGACTTTTCGCCAGATAATCCGGCCATGAATATACAATCTGCACCAAGCCAGATACAACAAAAGTGATCCTCAATGACCACAGATCAAGCTTCTGAAAACACGGCTGCCAAACCAACAGCTGTGCTGCTTCTGCAGGATGGGACGACCATTTACGGCACGGGTTTTGGAAGTGTCGGAATGGCGGTTGGTGAGATCTGTTTCAATACAGCCATGACCGGTTACCAGGAAATTTTGACGGATCCATCGTATGCTGGGCAGATCATAACATTTACATTCCCGCATATAGGGAATGTGGGTGCAAATAATCAAGACATTGAAACCTCAAATCTGGCTTCATCCTCAGGTGTGCGGGGATGCATTGTTAAATCGCCAATAACCGAACCTTCGAACTATCGCAGTGAAAAACATCTGGACGAATGGCTGCGGATGCGGGGGATTATTGGAATTTCAAACATCGATACGCGGGCGTTGACGATACGTATCCGGGAAAATGGAATGCCCAACGCGGTCATCGCCTTTGATCCGTCGGGACAGTTCGATCTCGAAGATCTCAAGCGCCAGGTCAATGCCTGGCCGGGTCTCAAAGGCATGGACCTCGCCAAAGAGGTTACCTGCGGGCAGACTTATACCTGGAACGAGACCCTGTGGGATCGAGAATCAGGATATGGTGAGCAGAACGATTCCGATTTTCACGTGGTGGCCGTTGACTATGGCGCCAAGCGCAATATTCTTCGCTGCCTCGCCGAGGTCAGATGTCGAGTTACGGTCGTTCCGGCAACGGCATCTGCCGAAGAAATTCTCGCTCATGAACCTGACGGCATATTTCTATCCAACGGCCCGGGTGACCCTGCCGCAACCGGAGACTATGCGGTTCCGGTTATCCGAGATCTGGTCAAATCTGATAAACCGATTTTCGGCATCTGCCTCGGCCATCAACTGCTCTCCCTGGCCCTCGGCGCCACCACGCAGAAAATGCACCAGGGGCATCATGGTGCCAACCACCCGGTCAAAGACTGCCAGACGGAAAAAGTTGAAATCACCTCGATGAACCACGGGTTTACGGTTGACCGCGACAAATTGCCGGAAGGTGTCGAAGAGACCCATGTCTCACTGTTCGACGGCAGTAATTGTGGCATCCGGGTTAAGGACAAGCCCATATTTTCCGTCCAGTATCACCCCGAGGCTTCCCCGGGACCCCAGGACAGCCATTATCTCTTCAATCAATTTGCCGACCTTATGCGCGCCACAAAATAATTATTCTGCTAGGATATTAGACAAAGAGCAGAATAACCGAATTATGCCGTGAGGTGCGTCGAATGACTCATGCATTTATGCGCTTTTGTTCAGCCGCCCTGATCCTGTGGGGAGCTATTTGGCTGCCGACGAACTTGTCGGCACAAACCAAACTTCCCATCAAAACATGGACATCGGAGCTCCACCGGGATCACCCTCTAACCGGTCGCATCTGGTCGACGAAACAGAACACGTACCTGACCCCGCTGGATCTGGCTGAGGCCTTGGCGCTCAACGATTTCATTCTGCTCGGTGAAATCCATGACAATCCAGACCACCATCGGCTGCAGGCCTGGCTGATCAGCTCGATTGCGCTCTATGACCGGCGCCCGGCGATCATCTGGGAAATGATCAGCCTCGACCAGAGCTCGGCTCTTGAAGTTTATACCAACCCCTATGAAGCACCCATGGCCGGCCTGGGAGGGGCCATACAGTGGTCGACCAGGGGCTGGCCCGATTGGGAAATCTATCTGCCCATTGCCGAAACCGCATTTCGCTACAAACTCCGAATGTTTCCCGGTGATGTGAGCCGTGAGGAAATGCAGCTCGTGCGGGATAAAGGTTTCCAGGGCCTGGAGACCGAACGTCGAAAATCCCTTGGAATTTCTCAAAACCTTGAACGCGGATTAATGAAAGATTTGCAAACGGCCCTGTATGAGTCCCACTGTCGCATGATCCCGCAGAAAGCGACGGCCAAAATGGCGTCCATACAACGTCTACGGGATGCGGTCATGGCCGAACAGATGATTACCACGGGAAACCGGACTGGCGCTGTCCTCATTGCCGGTGCCGGACATACCCGCCAGGACCGGGGCGTTCCGTGGTATCTTAGACAGCGTTTGCCGGATGCAACCATTGCCAGTCTGACGATGGTCGAAGTGACCGGGACCATGACCGAAGCCAAAGACCATGTTCCCGAATCTTCATCCGGCAAGGCAGCGGCGGATTATGTGTGGTTTACTGCGCGGACAAAGCGAGAAGATCCGTGCCTCGCCTTTCAAAAGAAAAAATAACCGAAAGCTGAAGTCCTTACCCATCAAAGGAAGTCCGTACCCATCAAAGTAAGAATCTGGACGAGCTCTCGAGACAGAAATTATCGGCCTGAAAAATCCCTATGACTTCGGTTGGAATCGAAACGTGCAACGATCAAATTCGATGAAACGCACGATCTCAGCATGCGCATCCGCAGGTACGATCTCTGTACATCCCTCAATGACATCGGGGCCTGCAAAGACCGAAACTGTCCACGATGCCGGGGTTTCGCCGGATTTCGTTCGGCAAACCTTCTTTTTCGGTGAAAGCCAGCCTGCCGTGTTCGGGCTTGATTCCCCATCGCTCAATGCAACGTAAAGGCGTGTCGAAGTCAGGTTGGTCAGACAAAGATCATCAGCCGCGTGCACTCCCGTCTGACCGATCAATAGGAAAAGCAGCACAAAACATATCCCGGGCGTTGCGGACTTCATCTTAAATACCTGTTCTTGTTCGGGTTTCCAGGGATGAAACCTCTTGCCCTCCAATTAGAGCCGGGTCGTGCCCGGTCTGCAAATCACGCTTGGATCACAATTTCCGGCAGAGTCATGCTCGATAGTGCGCAGAATTTATCCCCGAATCCGCAAGATTTGTGCTTTTTGATTGGCCTGAGGACCGGGATAGTGTAGTTACCGCGCGGACAAAATTTCTATACCCAACCTTTGCCGTCGAAGACTTTACGCGCGAGAGCAGGTGAAAAACCATGCCTAAAAGAACCGATATTGAATCGATCCTGATCATAGGAGCGGGGCCCATTGTCATCGGACAAGCCTGCGAATTTGACTATTCGGGAACCCAGGCCTGCAAAGCGCTTAAGGAGGAAGGTTACCGGATAATTCTTGTCAATTCCAATCCGGCGACAATTATGACCGATCCGGAAGTCGCGGATGCAACTTATATTGAACCGATCACTGCGGATATTGTCGCCAAGATTATTGCCGAAGAGCGCCCGGATGTCGTGTTACCGACGATGGGCGGACAAACTGCACTGAACACGGCACTGACGCTCGAGCGCAAAGGAATTCTCAGAGCCCTGGGTGTAGAGATGATCGGCGCCAAGGCCGATGTCATCGACAAGGCGGAGGACCGCCTGCTGTTCCGCAACGCCATGGACAAGATTGGCCTGGATTCACCGAAGTCCATGCTCGCCCACGATCTGGATGAAGCCAGGCAGGCTTTGGCTTTCGTCGGCCTACCTGCAATCATTCGCCCCTCGTTTACTCTGGGGGGAACCGGCGGTGGCATTGCCTACAACCGGGAAGAGTTCCTCGAGATTGTTCGCGGCGGTCTAGATGCTTCCCCGACCAAGGAGGTTCTTATCGAGGAATCCGTACTTGGCTGGAAGGAATTTGAGATGGAAGTTGTTCGCGACAAGGCGGACAACTGCATCATTGTCTGTTCTATTGAAAACATCGATCCCATGGGCGTGCACACTGGCGACTCTATGACGATCGCCCCGGCTCTGACTCTGACTGACAAGGAATACCAGATCATGCGCAACGCATCGATCGCGGTACTGAGAGAAATTGGCGTCGAAACCGGCGGGTCGAATGTCCAGTTTGCCATAAATCCCGATGATGGCCGTATGGTGGTCATCGAAATGAACCCGAGGGTGTCCCGATCTTCGGCCCTGGCTTCAAAGGCAACCGGGTTTCCCATTGCCAAGGTCGCGGCACGACTGGCTGTAGGGTATACGCTGGATGAACTGGACAACGATATCACTGCCGGAGCAACGCCGGCATCGTTCGAACCGTCTATCGACTATATCGTGACAAAAATTCCGCGCTTTGCATTCGAAAAATTTCCCGGCGCCGATCCCAATCTGACAACCTCGATGAAATCGGTTGGCGAGGTCATGGCCATGGGTCGCACCTTCCCGGAGTCCTTGCAGAAAGCACTCCGGGGCATGGAAACCGGACTAACCGGCCTCAACGAATACGAAATAGAAGGGCTGGGACAGGGTGATGACAAGAATGCAATTCGTGCCGCTCTGGGTTCCCCCACACAGGATCAGATCCTCAAGATCGCCCAGGCGATCCGTCTCGGCGTCGATCTGGAACAGCTCTACACCTACTGTAAAGTAGACCGCTGGTTCCTGCGCCAGATCGAGGCGATCATCGACGTGGAAAACGATCTGAGAGAAAACGGTCTGCCGAAATCGGCGGAGGGGTGGCTCAAAGTCAAGGAAATTGGTTTTGCCGATGAGCGCTTGGCGGAACTTTGCGATGAGAATCCAGGCGATGTAATGGAACAGCGCCGGTCATTCAACCTGCTGCCCGTTTATAAGCGTATCGACACATGTGCCGCCGAGTTTATGTCCCCTACCGCTTACATGTACTCGACTTATGAACGCGATCTCGACGGCACCACCCACTGTGAGGCAAAGCCGACAGATGCGGAAAAAATAATCATTCTCGGGGGCGGTCCCAACCGAATTGGACAGGGAATCGAGTTCGACTATTGCTGTTGTCATGCCGCATTTTCCCTTTCCGAGGCCGGTTATGAAACGATTATGGTCAATTGCAACCCGGAAACGGTTTCGACGGATTATGATACGGCGGATCGCCTCTATTTCGAACCACTGACCGTTGAAGATGTTCTTGAAATTGTCCACAAGGAGCAGGAAAATGGATCTGTTAAGGGCGTTATTGTGCAGTTCGGCGGACAGACGCCGCTGAAACTCGCCAGCGCTCTGGAGGAGGCTAAAGTCCCCATACTTGGCACCACACCAGACGCCATTGACCTCGCTGAAGACCGAGACCGGTTCCAGGCCCTGATTACCGATCTTGGACTGAAACAACCCAAAAACGGTATCGCCCGCAATTCGGACGAAGCCCTGAATATTGCGGAAGAGATCGGTTTTCCCGTCGTCATCCGCCCATCCTATGTGCTCGGCGGACGGGCCATGGAAATCGTTCATGATCGTACTCAGTTGCAGAGATATATTTCGGAAGCGGTTACGGTCTCTGGAAGCAGTCCCGTGCTTCTCGACAGCTATCTGCGCTTTGCCACGGAAATCGATGTCGATGCCCTTTGTGACGGCAAGGACGTGTTTGTCTGCGGTGTCATGCAGCACATTGAGGAAGCCGGCATCCATTCCGGCGATAGCGCCTGTTCCCTGCCGCCCCATGATCTCGACCCGAAGTTCATCGAAGAACTCAAATTGCAGACTCAAAAACTGGCGCTGGCGCTCAATGTGGTCGGGCTGATGAATGTTCAGTTCGCGATAAAAGACGGCGAGATATTCATCCTCGAAGTCAATCCGCGCGCCAGCCGCACGGTGCCGTTCGTAGCCAAAGTTATTGGCAAACCGATCGCCGCCATCGCATCCCGGATCATGGCCGGTGAGCCCCTGGCCTCGTTCGATCTTAGAGAACGTAAACTCAACCAGATCGCAATTAAAGAGGCTGTATTTCCATTTGCCCGTTTTCAGGGCGTCGACCCCATTCTCGGTCCGGAGATGCGCTCAACCGGTGAAGTCATGGGAATAGACGAAGACTACGCCGTCGCATTCGCAAAAGCTCAGCTTGGCAGTGGAGTGGAACTCCCGAAAACAGGAACATTATTCATTTCCGTGAAAAATGCGGACAAGCCACATATTGTCGAATCCGTGCGGACTTTAACGGATATCGGCTTCAAGATCATCGCAACTCGCGGGACAAAGAAATTTCTGGAACAACAAAATATTGATTGCGAACAGGTCAATAAAGTACTAGAAGGCCGTCCTCATATTGTCGACGCGATGAAAAATGGAGAAGTCGATATCGTTTTCAATACGACAGAGGGTGTTCAGGCCATCGAAGACAGCGCTTCCCTGCGACGGACCGCGCTTGTTGGCCGAATTCCCTACTATACGACCGTCGCTGGAGCCAATGCTGCAACCCAGGCAATTCTGGCACTGCGCTCGGATAGTCTGAAAGTCAATCCGATACAGAGATATGCTAGTCACCAGAATTGACTGGGTTGACCAAACGGGTCAGAATATTTCCGCCTTATTAACTTCAGCCCTAATTCGATAGTTGGACTAATTAGGAAGGTTGGATCCTTGGTTCTGGCTTCTAACTGATGAGGAGACACTTGAATGACGACAGAAAAGGTTCCTATGACCCTGGAAGGGCACTCCGCAATTGAACAGGAATTGCAGCATCGTAAATCCGTGGAGCGACCGAAAATTATCCAGGCCATCGCGGAAGCCCGTGCCCATGGCGACCTGTCGGAAAATGCGGAATACCATGCGGCAAAGGAATCCCAGAGCATGAACGAAGCCCGGGTAGCCGAGCTCGAGGATAATCTGTCGCGCGCAGATATTATTGATGTCTCAAAACTCTCGGGTAAGGAGATCAAATTTGGCGCAACGGTCACTCTCATCGATGAGGACACGGAGGCCAAGGTTACCTACAAGATTGTTGGGGAATACGAGGCCGAAGTCAAAGAAGGAAAAATCTCAATCACCTCGCCTATCGCCCGCGCGTTGATCGGAAAGTCTGCCGGCGATAGTGCCGAAGTCGTGACTCCCGGCGGGGGCAAATTCTACGAAATTGTGAAGGTCAAGTACGCCTGATCGTTTTCGAAACACCTTAATTATTGCGACTCAAACACCTTCAGGAATAAAAAGTCCGGGTTCGAATTTTGACCGCCGAATGGAGAGAGACGTTTTGACGCTGGCAACGTTTTCTGCAGCCGTGAGTTCGTTGATTACGAAATTCTGAAAAGATTCCAGATCCCGGGAAACGCATTTCAGGATAAAGTCTATTTCACCCGACAGCATGAAGCATTCTCGGACAATGGGCCACGACCTGACAAGATCCTCAAAGGCGACAAGGTCCGCTTCGGCCTGGGAATGCAGGCCGACCATGGCGAAAGCCAAAATCTCATGACCCAACTTCTTGACATCCAGAAGAGCGCAATAGCTCTCAATAACCCCGGCTTCTTCCAGGGCCCGGACCCGGCGCAGGCACGGGGGCGCTGAAATGCCGACACGGCGCGCCAATTCCACATTGGTCATGCGCCCATTGCTTTGCAATTCTCTTAGGATATTCCAGTCCGTCTTATCGAGCTGAACCTTCACTCTGTCCTCTTCGACAATCCTTGTTGGCCTGACATGGAGCGACGACTATCATTCGTAATTCACTCCTTGTATGTCGTCCTTGTGTTTCCCTTTTCGTTGCGCTTCTTGTCTGCACGGGACTGCCGGCTGGGATATCATCACAATAACGCGGTAATAAAATTATCAGATCCAGTTATTTTTGGGAAGTTAATTCCAAAAAACTATGCCAATTGTTTCATGCACAGCTTTCCGAATTTGCGCTGTATTGCTGGCAGCGATGGCTCAATCTATTGATTTCGCCAGCAATTTGCTTATTACCTAGGTCTCATTTCTGCAAACTACTCGTGAGGAATAAAAACCGGCTGATGCCTCCCCCAGACAAATCGGATCCAAAGGGCGGTTCCGCGTGGATCATCACTGATGGCCGCGCCGGAATGCAGACCCATTGCATCGGTATCGCCGAAAAACTTGGGCTCGTCTACGAGCTCAAAAACATTGAGCTCCGGGGGTTCTGGAAATTCCTGGCTCCCTGGGGGCCGGCTCCCTTCTACGATAAGCTCGGCGATGCTTCCGGGCAGTTTTCCAAACCGTGGCCGGATTTTGCAATCGCTTCCGGACGCCGGGCCGTTCCCTACATAAGATCGATCCGCAGGAAGTCGGAGGGAAAGACTTTTACCATTATACTGCAGGATCCACGATCCGGCGCGGGTTCAGCGGATCTTATCTGGGTTCCCGTCCATGATCGCCTCAGAGGCCCGAACGTGGTGACGACCCTGACCGCACCTCACAAGTTCTCACCCGACTATCTTGCCGAATTGCGTCGGTCTGTTCCGCCATCCATTGGCGTGCTTCCGCATCCCCGAGTT
>JBPCWG010000469.1:0-3240 GCA_051009705.1 Methyloligellaceae bacterium
GAGGCTTTTGGAGGCAGGCTTTTACTTGATTTCAGGCTGAGATCCAGATGAACAAAGTAAAATGAACTTCCAATCCAGGCGATTCCGGCAATGACATGCAGCCACCTGATGATTGTTTCTGACCAAATTATTATAAAATCCATATCTAGGCTTCCCTGTTCAATCTTTCTCGAGTCGATCCATTTATCGGTCAGAACACTTGCGCTTCGCTACAAGCGATTTCTCATTTATCACCATTATTATAAAGTAATTTCCCTGACACATAAGTTGCATTTATCGCCCGGTCGTCGGCGAGAATAATCTGGGTGAACAGGGCTTCAGTCAGATCTGCGGCATGTCGCATTCGGCGCTCAATGACCGGTTTGGATTTGAGATCTATCACTATGACATCGGCATCATGCCCCGCAGACAGATTTCCAATCTTGTGTTCCAATCCCATGACAGTCGCGCTTCCCACGGTTGCCAGATAAAAAGCCTTTATGGGATGAAGACTGTATCCATTCAGCTGGCAGATTTCGTATGAGGATTTCATCGTCTGAAACATCGAAAAGGAGGAGCCGCCACCGATATCAGTACCCATACCGATAGAAACGGGGGTCTCGTTCTCCCGCAAACCTGCCATGTCAAACAACCCCGAACCGATGAACATGTTGGATGTCGGACAATGGGAAATGCCGGATCCTGAAGATCGGAAGAGTTCAATCTCCCTTTGTTTCAGATGGATCGCATGCCCGAAATTGGCTCCCGGACCGACGAGCCCGAATTGTTCATAAATTCCAAGATAGTCCTCTGCTGTCTGATAAAGTTCCCTGGCACGATCAATTTCCGCAAGATTCTCAGAAAGGTGAGTTTGCATCAGAGTGCCGGGATTTTTCTTCCAAAGCGTACCGGCGGCTTCCAGCTGCTCAGGGGATGATGTCAAGGCAAACCGCGGCGAAATCACATAGTGCAATCGTCCATTCCCGTGCCATCTACCTATGAGTGCCTGGGAATCGTCGTAGGACGATTGAACACTATCCAGCACATTGGAAGGCGCATGACTGTCCATCATCACCTTACCGGCCGCCATGCGCATATCCCTGCGTTCAGCCTCTTCAAAAAAGATTTCCGCACTTTGGGGATGCACGGTGCAGTAAACCGATGCCGTCGTGGTTCCGTTCCTCAGCAATTCATCGAGAAAGAAACGGGCAACTGAGCGCGCATGGGACTTATCCGAAAATTCGCCTTCGGCCGGGAAGGTGTACTTTGTAAGCCATTCGAGCAATTGCTCTCCATAGGAACCAATAATTTCACTCTGCGGATAGTGGACATGACAATCCACAAATCCACTCATGATCAAATGTTCGCCATGATCGACGATTTCGATTCCAGGATATTTGTCAAGAACAGTATCCGCTGGACCAACGTCGATGATTGTCCCGTCGTCAATGACAACGGCTCCGCTGGCATTAAACGAAACCGCACGATCAATCCCGACAGCAAATGGATCGTCTGTAAATGAGAGGGTCTGCCCGCGGAGAGCAAAGGAATTTTCGGTCGACTTAGTCATCAGGGTCGACAACTTCTTGGTTCAAGAGAACAGGAGCTCAAATCCGTTTTGGGCTCCTGTTCATCGATCTTATTTTGGTAGTTTACCGTCAATTCCCTGCACGTAAAAATTCATACCCGACAGATCTTTGTCGGAAACGACTGCGCCGGCCTTAAGAAATTCTGTTCCGTCCTGTTTCTTCAGCGGTCCCGTGAAAGGATGTAACTTACCACTGGCAATGTCATCCCTGGCCTTTTCCGCAACCTTGGCGACATCAGCCGGTACCTTGCCTCCCCAAGCGGCAATATTCAACATATCCTGTCCAATTCCGCCCCAAGTATCCGTAGATTTCCAGCTGCCATCCATCGCAGCTTTAACGCGGCTGATATAGTACGGTCCCCAGTTATTAACCAGTGCCGTCAGTTGTGCATTGGGTCCGAATGCCTTCATGTTCGATGCTTGTCCAATGGCCGAAATCTTCTTTTGTTCCGCCAGTTTCATGGCTGCCGGAGAGTCCGTGTGCTGGAACAGAACATCAGCGCCCTGGTCTGACAACGCTTTCGCAGCATCAGCTTCCTTGCCGGGATCAAACCAAGTACTCACCCAGACGATTTTAAACTTCACATCCGGATTTACCGACTTGGCTCCGAGATAGGCGGCATTGATGCCCATCACGACTTCGGGAATGGGGAAGGAGGCGATGTATCCGATGGTATTCGACTTGGTCATCTTGCCAGCAACGACCCCCGCAACATATCGGCCTTCATAGAACCTGATATTATACGTAGAGACGTTTTTCGATCTCTTAAATCCTGTTGAGTGCTCAAATTTGACGTTTGGAAATCGCTTTGCCACTTTGAGTGTCGGGTTCATGTAGCCAAATGATGTCGTGAAAATAATATTATGGCCGGCCTGGGCAAGTTGCTGAATGACACGTTCAGCGTCCGGTCCTTCCGAGACATTCTCTACATGTGTTGTTTCAACTTTGTCACCGAAAGCCTTTTTTAATTCCAGCAAGCCCTGATGATGCTGATAAGACCAGCCATGATCACCGATGGGTCCCACATACACAAAACCGACTTTTGTTTTTTGTGCATATGCAGTTGTGGAGACCAGAGGCGCAGCCAGCAGTGCAAGTGCCCCGAATATCCAGATCAATCCAAATAGACGCTTCATAAATTTTCTCCTCTGTTCGTCTTGTTCGTTGTCACTGTTGTTAGTGATTCTGTAGTTTTAGTGATTCAATCTTACGTAGAAGCATAAAATGATTTCGCCAGACTCGCTGGAGCATTCAATCTGACTTTCGTTTTATCCCGTGAAATCAGTACCAATACAGCAATGGTAGCAAGATACGGCAGCATAGCAAGGATTTGCGGCTCAATATTTATTCCAAAGCCCTGGCTGTGGAGTTGCAATATTGTAATACCTCCGAAAAGGTAAGCTCCGAGCAGGGCCCGACCGGGCCTCCAGGCCGCAAAAACCACAAGCGCCAATGCGATCCAGCCCCGTCCGGCTGTCATATTTTCGACCCAGATCGGTGTCTGGACGAGAGACAGGTAAGCACCACCGAGGCCGGCACAGGCACCGCCGAAAAGCAGTGCGTAGTATCGATACAAAACGACCGGATAACCGATTGTATGGGCAGCATCATGATTTTCACCAATCGCGCGGATAATGAGGCCAGCGCGGGTCTTTTTGAAAAACCAGATCAC
>JBPCWG010000470.1:0-3970 GCA_051009705.1 Methyloligellaceae bacterium
GCATGCAGTACGTTTAAGGAGCTTAGTCAGCGTTTTCCACGAGCTGAAGGGCGCGTGAAACAGCGGGCGAGTATAGAGAGCAAAAGCGCTGGATGCTGACCGGGTATCCACGCGGATCCAATTTCGACTGAAATAAATTCGCGCTAAAATCGACAATCTTCAAAACGATAACTTTCGAACAGTTCAGCCATCCGTCTTTTTGTGGCGGCCGGAAATTGTGTGATAACCTATTGATCATGTCCCCGACTTTTGCCGCCATATCCATTGAGGAACTAGAACCCCACTTCTCGGTGCTCAACAAATTCGATCGCGTTGCGCTTGCGGTTTCCGGTGGCTGCGATAGTCTCGCCCTACTGCTGCTGATCAGCGATTATTTGGAAATCCGGGGAAACGGCGCGCACGAAATTCATGTTCTAACTGTGGATCATGGTCTTCGTGACGAAGCGAAATATGAGATTGAACTGGTCGCATCCTATTGTCGGCAACTGGGTTGCACATTTTCGCAACTGGAATGGACTGGCGAAAAGCCCCGGACCGGAATTCAGGAGGCTGCCAGGGAAGCCCGGTATGCGCTCATGGCCGACTATTGCCATGCTCGTCAGATCCCTGTTCTGTTGACGGCTCATCATTCGGATGATCAGGCGGAGACCTTGCTCATGCGACTTTCGCGTGGCAGCGGTCTCGATGGTTTATCGGGGATATCACCGCGATCTACCCGCTTGGGCGTCGAAATTTATCGTCCCCTTCTGGACTTTCCAAAAGAACGTTTGAAAACAACTTTGCGACAGCGAAATTGGGAATGGATGGAAGACAAAAGTAATTCTGACACCCGGTTCGAACGCTCGCAACTGCGTCAGAATTGGCAACTGCTCGATGACCTTGGATTGTCGTCCCGATCCCTTGCCTTGAGTTCCCGGCGATTGCAAAGATCTCGGAATGCCTTGATCGCTTTTGTCGATGACATCGTCGGTGATCAGGTTATGTATGATTCCCGCGGCCTCATTGAGATAGAAATCAATGTTTTCGCCAGCCAGCTGGAAGAGGTGCAGTTGCGGGTTTTATCCCGTTGTATTTTTGCGCTGGGGGGGCAATTACGACCGCCTCAACTTTCCAAGCTGGAAGATTTGCAAAAGGAGTTGTTGGAACACTCAAAGTACTCCGCCACGCTCGGGGGATGCCAAATCGAAAAAACCGAAACGGCGCTTACTCTATTTCGCGAAGTCAGGTCAGATCAGATCGAACAAATGATGATCAGCCCTGGTGAATCGAGGGTCTGGGATCGAAAGTTTCAATTGCAACTCGCCTCGGCAGCGCCGCTGCCGTTGAGAATCCAGTATTTAGGAGCGGAGTCAGGATTGGAATTGTCCGAGACAGTACAAAACGTACTCCGGATGCTTCCCGTCAAGGCTCGTCCGGCCCTGGTATCTCTTTGGCAGGAAAATCGACTGGTCGCCCTTCCTCAGCTCGAAATATATGAGATCCCTGATGCTTATTGGCCCGATAGTTCGCCCTGTCGCTGCGAATTCCTCAATTATCCAAAAATTTTTGGTTAATATGGCCGGGGATGACATGAATTTGTACCAAATTACACCTAAATAACAATTGATTAGAGGTTATTTAGTATAGAATGTGTGAAACCTGGGACTTATGACGCAATGTGGTAGGTTCTTGTGGAATTTAATGAGACTGGAGATTTTGGGAGTGAGTGGTTGGCAAACGGTCTCTCTCACCCTATTTTAAGGCAGTAAAGCGAAATTTGAGTCGATCGTTCTGAGCTCCAGGCGCCGAAGACAAATACACCCCGACAAAAAGTCAGTAAGGAATATCAATGAACAACAGTTTCCGTAATTTTTTCATCTGGGTGGTCATCGGACTCCTGCTGATCATGCTGTTCAATGTATTCCAGAATCCAAATCGCAGCGCTGTGAATACAGAAATCAGCTTTTCTGACTTCCTGGAGAGGGTTGATACGGGGGATGTTGCATCTGTAACAATCGCTGGAAATCAGATTACGGGTCAGTTTCGGGATAGCAATAAATTCCAGACCTATGCGCCTAACGATCCCAATCTTGTCGAAAAACTGCAAAAAAGCGGCGTGACAATTACCGCTAAGCCATCCGAGGACGATGTTCCGTCTCTGCTCGGTGTTCTGGTTTCCTGGTTCCCAATGCTGCTGCTTATCGCGGTGTGGATTTTCTTCATGCGACAGATGCAGTCCGGTGGCGGTCGAGCTATGGGATTCGGCAAATCCAAGGCCAAGCTCCTGACGGAACGCCATGGCCGTGTCACTTTTGAAGATGTTGCCGGTGTCGACGAAGCCAAGGAAGACTTGCAGGAAATAGTCGAATTTTTAAAAGATCCGCAAAAGTTTCAGAAACTTGGCGGACGAATCCCCAAGGGCGCTCTTCTCGTCGGCCCTCCCGGTACAGGTAAAACGTTACTCGCCAGGGCGATCGCCGGGGAAGCGAATGTACCCTTCTTTACGATATCCGGTTCAGATTTTGTCGAAATGTTCGTCGGTGTTGGCGCGAGCCGGGTGCGCGATATGTTCGAGCAGGCCAGCAAAAACGCACCCTGCATCATTTTCATTGACGAGATTGATGCGGTCGGCCGCCATCGTGGTGCTGGTCTCGGCGGCGGCAATGACGAGCGTGAGCAGACATTGAACCAGTTGCTTTTCGAAATGGATGGCTTCGAATCCAATGAAGGCAGTATCCTGATCGCTGCAACCAACCGGCCTGACGTTCTGGATCCGGCGCTGCTGCGTCCCGGCCGCTTTGACCGTCAGGTTGTCGTTCCAAGACCTGATATTCTCGGACGAGAAAAAATTCTCAAAGTCCATGTACGCAAGGTACCTCTGGCTCCGGATATTGACCTTAAAGTTATCGCCCGGGGTACTCCAGGGTTCTCAGGCGCCGATCTCGCGAACCTGGTTAACGAAGCTGCCCTTCTGGCTGCGCGACGATCCAAACGTCTGGTGACCCAGCATGAATTTGAAGACGCCAAGGACAAAGTGCTGATGGGTGCGGAACGCCGTTCCATGGTCATGAGCGACGAAGAAAAAGCACTGACCGCTTACCATGAAGGAGGACATGCTCTGGTCGCCCTTCATCGGCCGGCTTCGGATCCCGTACACAAGGCGACAATAATTCCGCGCGGGCGTGCCCTCGGCATGGTTATGCGTTTGCCGGAAAGAGATCAGGTGTCGGTGACCCGGGAAAAACTCATGGCTGACCTTGCAGTGGCAATGGGCGGGCGAATTGCGGAAGAAGTCATATTTGGCGACGACAAGGTGACTTCCGGCGCCTCCCAGGATATTAAAATGGCGACTCAGATTGCCAAAGCTATGGTCACACAATTCGGAATGTCTGAAAAACTCGGGCCTCTGGCCTACGCCGACAATGAGGAAGAGGTTTTTCTCGGCCATTCGGTAACACGGACGCAAAATTTATCCGATGAGACGCAAAAGCTGGTAGATGAAGAAGTTCACCGGCTTGTTGACACGGGTTATGAAACCGCGAACCGGATCATTAACGAGCACCTGGATCAGTTACATATCATTGCCAAGGGTCTCCTTGAATATGAAACCCTCTCCGGAGGCGAAATCAAGGATCTCATCAACGGCAAACCGCCGATCCGTGATGTCGACGATTCTGAATCTTCAGATGGCGGTACTGCCTCTGCGGTACCGACCACAGGCAAAGGCAAGCGCGGAGACCAGGACGAACCTGATCCGGGCATGGAACCGCAGCCACAGTCTTAATTGGGTTGGAAGCGGTACTGTTCCACGCCTGATCAAAGATTGCCTGAGACGATGATTGTGCTGTTTGCATGATGGTGACTGATTGGTCGACGACCGTGGTTTGGATCCAGACCGACTGTTCTCATCACATGTATGCAAAAGATTGAATCTCTCCAATGCAGTATTTGAGACCCCTGGGCTTCCTTTACGGTGAAACCGCTCGCGAAG
>JBPCWG010000471.1:0-4689 GCA_051009705.1 Methyloligellaceae bacterium
CCGCCATATCCCATGGCGTAGAACACCTCTTCCCGGCGATCCGGCTGATAGATGCGGGGCATCATATCATGGCTCACATCCACCCAGCCCCACCAGGAATAGTCGAGATCAATGCCTTCCAGGACGGGGAATTTACGATACAGCCCCTGCAGAAGCATGCTCAAATGCTTCGGATTTTCCGCATCGCGACCGGTTATGGCACTGCGGCTGCCGATCTGGACCCGGTTATCGGGAAGAAAGCGGTAATAGTGACGCAACGTCCTTGTGTCGGTGAGCGGCGAGCCGGTCTTGAAACCACAAGCGGATATTTCATCGCCCGTCAGGGGACGGGTCACGACGGAATTGGACAGGATCGGCATCAGGCGATTGCGCGTCTTGTCGCTCAGGCCCGGTGGCGTATATCCGGCTGTGGCAAGGGCAACGGCCCGGGCGCGCACGGTGCCGCCGGGGGTGATGAGGTGATAGACGCCATTGACACGCTTGCGCCCGAGGACCGGACTGCCGGGATGCACTTTTGCGCCGAGCTTGCGCGCCAGATTTAAATATCCAAAAGCGAGCTTGGCCGCATGAATGGAAATGCCGTCGGGCTCATGCAGGGCGCCGGCCGCTTCCTGGTCGCGAACAGCACGCTCGTGCAGCTCGTCGCGGGAAATGACCCGGGAGGGATAGCCGAAAACCCGGTTCATCAGTTCGGACTCGGATTTGAGGCCGGGCAGCACCGCGGTTTTATGGGCGATGAGATAGTGACCGCCTTCCTGGGGATCGCAGTCAATTTCCTCGGAGGCCACGAGATCGCGGAAAAGCTCGAACGCTTCACAAATTTCCCGATGCATGCCGCGGGCGGTCTCCATGCCCCAGCGCTTGATCCATTCGGAACGCTTCAGACGACCGGAAGACAGTTGCGCCTGACCGCCATTACGGGTTGAGCAGCCCCAGGCAACCGTGTTGGCTTCGAGGACCGTCGCCTTGATGCCGTGCTCCCGGGCCAGATGTATGGCGCAGGAAAGCCCGGTGTAGCCGGATCCGACAATGGCCACATCCACATCCATATCCCCGGAAACCGGGCCATCATCCTGCGGCAGGGGACCGGCGGTATCGATCCAGTAGTTCGGGGCATAGTCGCGGTTATGACCGGGACCGGCGGCGACCAGGGGATCGTAATGGGGATCATAGCTGGCCCGTGGCCAGTGTTTTGGGCGAAATTGATCGGTCATCGGCTTATTCCCGGATGAGTTCTCTCCCGGATCAGGGTCTGGTGGCCCCGGTCCTGTGGGTGAGGTCTGGTGAATGAGGTCTGTCTGTCTGGCTCCGTAGCATTTCCTTTTCGTTTCTTCTATGGTAAAGTTTCAAAGCTTTGTTTGATAAAAATGAAACATACGAATGCCCCGGAAATTTCAGAAAACCAGACTGACGAGTTTAAGCGATGTGGATTTGCGGCTGCTGCAGGTTTTCCGGACCATCGTCACCTGCGGCGGACTGTCGGCGGCGGAGCTCGTACTCAATATCGGCCGCTCGACCATCAGCAAGCACCTGACGGATCTGGAAATCCGCCTGGGAATGAAACTCTGCCACCGGGGACCGGCGGGATTTGCCCTGACGACGGAGGGAGAGCAGGTATTCGAAGCCTCAGCTCACCTGCAGGCAGCGGTGGACCAGTTCCGCTTCGAAGTCAACGACATCCACCAGCAACTCGTGGGCACCCTTACGGTCGGCCTGTTTGACAAGACGGTTACCAATGACGACGCTTTTATTGCCCGGACTTTCCAGGCCTTTGACGAACTGGCTCCGCGGGTG
The DNA here is from genome assembly GCA_051009705.1 of Methyloligellaceae bacterium. Classification (GTDB taxonomy): domain Bacteria; phylum Pseudomonadota; class Alphaproteobacteria; order Rhizobiales; family CAYWUX01; genus JANQOC01. Next base: position 1,795 of record JBPCWG010000471.1, read on the forward strand.
AGCCTGCGCATTCTGGTGCAGGATATCAGTGAAATGGAGCGCCAGATCCTCGGCGGACAGGTGCAGGTCGGCATTTATCCGGTTCACCGGAAATCCACCAGCCTCACCTATGCCCCGCTTTATTCGGAGAAAATGTATCTCTACTGCAGCGCCGGACATGCCCTGTTCGGCGAAAAGGAGCGCGCCGTCAAGGTCGCGGACATCCGGGCCTGCAAATATGCCGGTCTCGGCTACCAGTCACCGAACATGATCGCCTCCAACAAGCTGAGTCTCAAACGGGTTGCGGAATCCAATTCCCAGGAAGCCCTGGCGCTGCTCATTCTGTCGGACAGGTATGTGGGCTTTCTGCCCGACCATTTCGCCCGTCCCTATGTGCGCGAAGGGCGGATGCGGGCGCTCAGGCCGGACCAGTTCAATTATGAGACGGAATTTGCCGCGGTGACGCGAAAGAGCCCGAAACCGACACGGCTGGCGGCAGCGTTTCTCGCCTGTCTCGAAGACTGTCACGGGACCTGATGCGTCCTGCCAAAACCTATGGTCAAAGTAAAATTGCGCGGTTTCCGGGGGTTTTTTGAATTTTTTGCGTCCTTCCGGTCTCTGGTGCGTCGATAAGGGCATAAAGCAACTTGTGAGTCCGGCCGGAGCCGGACAAGGAGAAAAACCATGCGCGTTCAACTCGCCCTCAATGTGCCGGACATCGAAGCCGCCAAGACGTACTATTCCAAACTCTTTAATACGGAGCCGCACAAGATCCGCGACGGCTACGCCAACTTTGCCGTCAACGATCCGCCCCTGAAGCTGGTTCTGTTTGAAAATCCCAGATCTGAGGCCCATCTCCACCATATCGGCGTCGAAGTCCTCGAAGAAGCGGGTGTCGAAACGGCGCAAAAACGGCTTGAAGAGGCGGGACTTGTCGACGACGTCCTCCACGATACCCAGTGCTGCCATGCGAAACAGAAAAAGATCTGGTCCAAGGCCCATAACGGTCTGCGGTGGGAATGGTACTGGGTCGAGGACGAGAACACGACACCGCAGGAGGATGCCCTGTACAAGACCTGTTGTGTGGAAGACCGCGACTGATTACATTCATACAGACAGGGATTAATGCGATGACAACACCCCCGACGGTTATATCGACGAAAACGGCAACAACAGCGTCGACAATCGACAAAGTCGACTGGCCAGGCCTCGTCAAACAGGTGCGCCTGATTGTGAGCCGGCGCGTGGATGCGGCCTGGGTCGACGATGTGACCGGCGGGGTTCTCCTGCGACTGGTGGAAAATACTCATGCCCTGGGGACCGCCGACAATCCGGCGGCCTATGTGCAGAAGGTGACCGGGAATGCGATAGCGGATTTTTATCGCCGCGCAGATGTGGAGAACCGGGCCCTGGCGGCAACCGCCGAAGAGGCGAAACTGAGGGACCCGGGCGCCGTGCCCGGAGAAACGGAGCTGGACCGTTCCTCGGAAGAGGCCATATCCAGATGCCTGCATCCGTTTATCGAAGAACTGCCGTCAACCTATCGCGACGCCCTGACACTGACGGAAATCGACCGGCTGAGCCCGAAACAGGCGGCGGGAAAACTGGGCCTCTCCTATTCCGGAATGAAATCACGGCTGCAAAGGGGGCGGACGCTGCTGAAGAGCGCCGTGATCCGCTGCTGCCGGATTGAAACGGACCTGAGGGGCGGCATTATCGATCACCAGCCGCGCAAGACATCCAACGAAAGCAAGTGCTGAGATCACAAATCGCCTGCACCGCCGAAACCGCCGGACCGACGCTCAGATGCCGTCCCCCGGCTAGAACTGGCGGGCGGCCTGGACGGACGTTACGGCAATCATCTGGTAAACATCTTCTTCGCTGCATCCGCGCGAAAGATCGTTGGCCGGTTTGTTCAATCCCTGGATAACCGGACCTATGGCGGCGGCACCGCCGATCCTCTGGGCAATCTTGTAGCCGATATTCCCCGCGCTCAAACTGGGAAACACGAACACGTTCGCTTCACCGGCAACGGCGGAATTCGGTGCCTTGGACTGTCCGATCGCCGGAACAAAGGCGGCATCAAACTGCAACTCGCCGTCGATTTGCAGGCCGGGTTCCTGTTTCGTTGCAATTTCCACCGCCGCCTGAACACGATCGACGGATTCATGCTCGGCGCTCCCCAGAGTCGAAAAAGAAAGAAGCGCAACCCGCGGCTCATCCTCGACAAAATCCCTGTAGGAACGGGCGGAAGAGAGCGCAATGGAGGCCAGCTGCTCGTGGTCCGGTTCGATCACCAGGGCACAATCTGCGAAGACAACCAGGCGATTGTGGGGTTCCCCGAGGGCCATGAGGAAAAAACTGGAAACGATGGCCGTGTCCGGTGCCTTGCCAATGATCTGCAGGGCCGCGCGCAAGGTGTCCGCTGTTGTGGCGACAGCGCCGCCTATGGTGCCGCCGGCATGCCCCTCGTGCACCATGAGGGCGGCATAGGTCAGATTGTCGGTAACCCGCTCTTCGGCCTCTTCCAGGGACATGCCCCGGTGTTTGCGGCGCTCGAACAGCGCCCGAGCATAGGATAGGCGATTTGGCGAGGCGGCGGGCTGATGGATCTCGACTTTGCGGGAACCGGCAAGGTCTCCGGCATGGGAAGCGAAAGTTTCCGCGTCGGCAACGACGGAAACGTGGGCGATGCCGTCGGCCGCTGCCCGGGCAGCGGCGCGGGACACCCGGGGGTCATTGCCTTCCGAGAGGACAATATGCCCGGGATCCGATCGGGCCAGGCTGACCAGTTTTTCCAGAACGTCCATGGTTCCAAAAGTTCCAGTGTTTCAACAAATCCATGGCTGCAACAGCGGCCAATACAGGCCGGGCGATGAACGAGGCCGGTTATTCGGCCTCATTCCGTGCGATCCG
>JBPCWG010000472.1:0-6428 GCA_051009705.1 Methyloligellaceae bacterium
TAATGCCGATGCCCAGCGCGCCCAGCCTGAAGCAGCAACGGGAGAAAAAACCCACAAGCTTGTACGCGCTCAATCCTATATGATTGCCGCTGCCAACCCATTGGCCTCGGAGGCCGGGAACGGGATACTGGCCAAGGGAGGGAGCGCTATTGATGCCACGATCGCCGCTCAGATGGTCCTCAATCTCGTAGAGCCGCAATCGTCGGGTATCGGCGGCGGCGCCTTTATCCTGCACTGGAATGAAAAGAACAAGAAATTGAGAACCTATGATGCCCGGGAAGCCGCTCCGATGATGGCGCGTCCGGATCGGTTCTACGGGCCGGATGGCAAGCGACTGAAATTCCAGCAGGCGGTATTCAGCGGCCTGAGTATCGGCGTACCCGGTCTCTTGAAAGGACTGGAGCTTGCACACCGGAAACATGGGAAGCTGCCATGGAAAGATTTATTTGTCCCGGCCATTCAGCTGGCGCAAGAAGGATTCGCGGTTTCGCCGCGCCTGCACCAACTGTTGCAGAAAAGAGGTGCGGAACAGTTTGGCCCGCAAGCGCGCGCCTACTTTTTCGACTCCTCAGACTCACCCCGGCCGGTGGGTCATCAATTAAAAAATCCCGCGTTCGCCGAGGTTCTGAAACAGATCGCAGAAAAAGGTGCCGATGAATTTTATGTCGGTAAACTCGCCTCCGATATTGTAAATCGCGTTAAATCTATCAAAACAATCCCTGGCGACCTGTCCCTGACTGATATGACAATATACCGGGCCAAGGAACGAGAGCCCGTATGCACTGACTATCGTGGATCAAAAGTTTGCGGAATGGGCCCTCCGTCTTCTGGTGCGCTGACCATAAATTATGTGCTCAAACTCGTGGAGCCTTTTGATCTCGGCAGTAAGCCATTGAATGCCGAAGCCCTGCACGTGCTGGCTGAAGCGCAAAAGCTGGCTTACGCGGATCGCGGGCGCTATATGGCGGATTCAGATTTCGTCAACGTGCCGACGGGTCTCATGGATCAAAACTATCTCGATTCGCGCCGACAATTGATCGACCCGAAGAATGCCATGGCGAAAGCCAGCCCCGGAGAGCCGCATGGGGTTAAGAAAACCGAATTCGGCCGTGATGCCACCATCGAAAGCTCGGGAACCAGTCATATCTCTGTTGTGGACGCCGATGGCAACGCGGTCTCAATGACGACAACCATTGAATCCGCCTTCGGTTCCCGGCACATGGTTCGAGGATTTCTGCTGAACAACGAACTGACAGATTTCTCGTTCCGCTATATGGATGATCAAGGCCGGATCATTGCCAATGGAGTACAGCCGGGGAAACGGCCGCGCAGTTCCATGGCACCGACCATTGTTTTTGACGAGAACGATAATGTCCAGATGGTACTGGGATCTCCCGGCGGATCACGGATCATCAATTATGTAACGAAAGTCATCATTGCGCATTTCAATTGGAAAATGGATATCCAGTCTGCCGTCAATCTCGCAAATTTCGGCAGTCGTAATGGACCTTTTGAAATCGAGAACAATGGCGATCACGCGGGCCTGACTGGCGCTTTGGAAACCCTTGGCCAGAAGGTTTCCAAAAAACCGATGACCAGCGGCCTCCATGTCATTTCAAGAAAAGATTCGGGATGGCTCGGGGCCGCAGATCCGAGGAGAGAAGGAGTTGCGCTCGGAAAGTAATTTGGCTAACTATCTGATATTGGAATTGACCTTGTTTCATTCACTCTTTGGATGAGGTCAATTCCTCTCAGCACCCTCAAACAAGTATTCCTCCGGAATCGGAGCCAACGTGTCAAATTCGGACGTCATCGTTTTGGGAGCCGGAATTACCGGCTTGTGGCAATGCCTGCTCCTTGCACAGAGCGGTTTTTCGGTCCGATTGATTGAACGGAGCGAAATTCCATTTGACCGGGCGTCGAGCTTGTATGCCGGGGCCATGCTGGCTCCCTATTGCGAGGCAGAGGCGGCACTACCGATCGTCAAAGAACTCGGGATAAAGTCCCTCGATCTCTGGCGAGAACATTTTCCGGACACTGTTTTTAACGGCAGCCTCGTTGTCGCCCTTGATCGTGACAAAGGGGAAATCGAGAGATTTGCGCGGTTTACGGACGGACACCGCCGGGTTACGGGTCAGGAGATCTCGGAACTCGAACCCGATTTGTCGGATCAATTCCAGGAGGCTTTATTTTACGAAAATGAGGGTCACATCGATCCCTTAACCACACTTCAGAAACTTCTGGATACAGCCGTGAAGGCCGATGTCACTGTTGAATTCGGTGTGGAAGAATTTGATCCACCAGCAGGGAGCACAACCATCGATTGCCGGGGATTAGCCTCACAGGATGAATTGCGCACCCTCCGCGGCGTGCGCGGCGAACGAGCAATTATTCGGACTTCGGAAATCGAACTCAGGCGACCCGTACGCTTGCTGCACCCCAGATTTCCTCTGTATATCGTTCCGTGGACGGAAAACCGCTTCATGGTCGGAGCTACAGTGATAGAAAGGGAAGATGCACACCCCCCCTCGGTGCGCTCGACGCTTGAACTCCTGTCATCGGCCTATGCTCTTAATCCGGCATTTGGTGAAGCTGAAATTTTGGACCTGTCTGCAGGTGTCCGGCCGGCTTTTGCAGATAATTGCCCGCGCATTATTCTGGACAATCAACGAATTTATGTTAACGGTCTTTATCGTCATGGCTTTCTTATGGCACCGGCTCTCGCTTCACTTGTGGCGCGCTACCTGACAACCGGTGAAAAAGATTCGGAGATTATTGTTGAAGATCGTTCTCAATGGTAAAATTGTAGAAACCGATAAGACGAATCTGGAAGATTTTTGCAATTCGCTCGGATTTTCCGATAGCAAGATTGCAACCGCGTTAAACGGTGATTTTGTGCCGGCAAACCTTCGACGCGAAACCCATCTGACAACGGATGACAGAGTTGAAATAGTTTCACCTCGGCAGGGTGGCTGATGTTAGATAAAATCGAAAATGATAAATCTCCCCGACTTGACCTCTACGGACTCACATTCGAGCATCGCTTACTGTTGGGTACGGCAAGATATCCATCTCCCGACATTCTGCGACAGGCAATCGAAAAATCCGATGTAGATATCATCACCGTTTCCATACGCCGGGAGTCAGCCAGGAATCAATCGGGCCAGAGGTTCTGGGAGCTGATCAGGAATCTCAACAAAACACTTCTGCCTAATACGGCTGGCTGCCTGTCTGTCAAAGAAGCCATCACCACCGCCGAAATGGCACGCGAGCTCTTTGATACAAACTGGATCAAGCTCGAAGTTATCGCCAACGAGGACACATTACAGCCTGATCTTTTCGGGCTCGTCGAAGCCGCGCGAATTCTGAATGAAAATGATTTTAAGGTTTTCCCATATACGACTGAAGATTTAGGAGCCGCCGAAAGGCTTCTTCAGGCCGGGTGTGAAGTCCTCATGCCATGGGGGGCCCCTATCGGTTCCGGTCGCGGCCTAAACAATATTTATGCCCTTAAATCCATGAGGTCTTACTTCCCGGACGTTCCGTTGATTGTCGATGCCGGTATAGGTGCCCCCTCCCATGCGGCTCAGGCTATGGAGCTTGGATATGATGCCATCCTGCTCAACACCGCAGTATCCCAGGCCGGTGACCCGGTAAAGATGGCGGCGGCCTTCAGCCAGGCCATACACGCCGGTCGCGAAGCGTATCAGGCGGGAATCATGGAGCCACGGGACATGGCCCGTCCCTCAACACCGGTCATCGGTACACCTTTTTTCGATTTCGACAATGATACATAAATTTTATCCCATCGTGCCCGATGTTGACTGGCTAAAGCGGATCGTCCCCCTGGGTGTGAAAACAATTCAGCTGCGCATCAAAGAAAGTTCCAACAATGAAATTGCCGCTCAAATTTCTGAAAGCCTCAATTTTTGCCAAGCATATAGCTGCCAGCTTATCGTCAATGACTATTGGGAAGAGGCCATTGCCTGCGGGTGTGACTATATTCATCTCGGACAGGAAGATCTGGCAGCGAGTGATCTGGAACGCATCAAGTCCCATGGGCTAAAGCTGGGCATAAGTACCCATAGTCATGATGAGCTTGATATCGCGCTTGCTGCGGATCCCGACTATGTCGCCCTGGGGCCTATATACGAGACAAAGCTCAAGATCATGAAGTGGGCACCCCAGGGTCTACAGCGTCTGGCCGACTGGAAATCAAAAATAAACTGCCCTTTGGTCGCCATCGGCGGAATTACGGTGGAACGGGCGCCTGGTGTCTTGGATGCCGGTGCTAATTCCATTGCAGTGGTGACTGATTTTATCACTCACGCAACGCCCGAGAAGCGGATCGAAGAGTGGTTGCTCGCGGTCGGCGACAAATAACAACCAGATGCCGAACTTGAATTGGAATTCCGGAATCCGGTTTAATGTCGGACGACAGACGTATTGAAATTGAGATCCCGAGTTTCGGATTTGGCTGTCTCCATGCCAACGGACCAGTCACTGGCCGTTTCAGAAGAAGCCTTTAGAGTTGAGCGAACCTTTGCCACTGTCTTTTCCGGCGTCTTGATCTCTGATTTTTTACGCTTGGCGACAACGGTTCTTTCTTGTTTCAATTTCGCAATGGCGCGGCTTTTTCTCTCCGGCAGGGGAGGTTCGGCAATATGAATTTTGCTCGACCAGGAATCGGTCACCGAGGTTTGCTTCTTCCGACCTGTCTTATGACGATGGGAACCGGGCTGCCTTGCGGCGTTCCCGATTAGTTTCATCGCATCCCGGTCAACTTCGCGGGACTGATCAAAGCCCCTCTCTTCCAATCCCAGCTTCTGTGCGGAAAGATCGCCAACGGCAGCAAGCAATGTGAAAGTGTCAACGACAACATCACGCTGGGTCAAGGCGCGTTCCACCTGTGCGGAAACGAGGTCGCGCTGCGCATCAAGGATATCCGTAATGGTACGCTCTCCGGCTTCATGCTGGGCACGAATTCCCGTCAGTGTGGACTTTGCCAAATTCTCTCCACGTCGAGCCAAATCCACGCGCCTCAATGAAGCATTTCGGCGTTTCCATGCGGAAATGACGGCCGCCTGTATCTGGCTTGCAAAATTAATTTCTTCCTGTTGTCTCTGCAGCTCAATCGCCCTTGCCTGGCGAATTCGTGAATAGGTGGTTCCTGCGGAGTATATCGGTACATTGAATCTGAACTGAAGTGTTTCCGTGGTTTCCTTGCTGACGCCCTGAGTGGCTTTGTAATCAGATTCTAGACTGGCATCGAATGAAACTGTGGGAAGAAGTTCTCCGCGAATGACATCCACTTCGCGCGCGGCCGCGTTCGTTCGGCTCCTGGCCGAATTCAGAAGCGGTGAGATTTCCTTGGCCTGGTCAATGGCCTGATTCATATTTTTGGGCAAAAGATGATTGACCGAAAATGGTGATGTCAATTTTCCCGGAAGATGGCCGACCAGGGATCCGTATGTCGCTTCACTTGCCGCCAGCTCCGCCTGAGCAGATGCCAGATCCGCTCGCCCAAGAAACAATCGGGACTCAGACTGATCGACGTCGGTTTGCGTCAGATCGCCACTGTTATACCGATCTTTGGCGATCCGGATTTCGTCGAGCAGAAAGTCAAGATTTGCACTGCGAAGTTGTACCAATTTACGATTACTCAGGACATTGGCATAGGCGGTGACAACTTCAAGCAATAAAGATTGTTCAACATTCAAGAGCTGTTCTAATCCTGCGTCGACAAGGGCGCGGGCACGGCGAATCTCGTTGTAAGTCCGAAAACCACGAAAAATGGGTTGCGACAAACTAATGCCAATGCGTAACGGATCCACATTGGTCGCTGATCGGGGATATCGAGTGACGTTGCGTTCCTCACCCAGATCACCGGATGCCGAAATTGTCGGCTGCCATCCTGCATGTGCCTGGCGGATCTGTTCCCGGTCGGCATTCTGTCTGGCGCGCTCGGCCTGCAATGCCGGATTGAATTCGTAGGCCGACGACAGCGCATCGAACAGACTTTCAGCTTTACCTGATACCGTTGAAATCAAAACGATCTGAATGGCCAATAGTGCAGTGAACAGGGGGCCCAGATGGCAAAAGTCATGCCTCTGGTTCGTTGCCGGATTGCTAAGATTCTTAATTTTTTTGTTCGATCTCGGCATGCCAATTCCAAAGCACAAATCTATTAGATCCATTCTAATTCCACAGGGCGAACGGAGGCTCTCGAAAGTATTAACCATTTGCTACTTTGCGAGTTAAAATTAGGTTAATTATGAGGGGGTTTTTTATAAATATCAATTAGTTGCAAGATAAATAAAAATATATGGTCTGAAGGCGACAATTATGCTCTGAAGGCGACAATTAGGTAGTCAATAATCTTTAAACACTAGGCAAAGACTGTTTGTTCTGTCTTCGCAACATCTTCT
>JBPCWG010000473.1:0-10421 GCA_051009705.1 Methyloligellaceae bacterium
AACCGGCATTGACGACCCAGTGGGTGTCGCAGATGACGACGGTATCAGCGCCGAGTTCTTTGGCCTTGCGGGCTATCGCATAGTGGCCATCAATGGCGGTTTGGCGTTTCCCTTTGACCGCGCCCTCCTGCTCGGACATGAGCATGGTCGGTACATGGGTCATCTTGGCGGCGAGTACAATCTCTCCCATTTCATCCTCCGGTTCGCAAACTGTCAGTTTAACTGCAAATCTGCAGCAGATTTATTGCGATAGATCAAATGAGTTCGAAATTGCGGTGGCCGACAACAATCAATACATCGCTCCATCTCAATGACTTGGGGCTAATTTTCCAAGGGATATAAGAATTTTCGGTACAAAGCATGAAGGTCCATCGTCGACAAACATAAATAAAATCATCAAATCCGGTAAAATTTCCGGCCGGCAATTTATGTATCATCGATATCCGGACCGGGAATCCACGCGGCATTTGATTGTTCCTGTAAAACTGGGATATGACTACGGCACAAATTCAGATTGATCGGAATAAGAAGGCCTGAAACGCAGGAGGGAAACGATGGTGCAGACGCTTTTGAAGGGTGGAATGGTTTTGTCCCTCGACACGGACATTGGCGATCTGGAAAAGGGTGACGTTCTCGTAGAAGACGATAGGATTATCGAGGTGGCACCGCGTATCGAAGCCTCCGGCGCGCGGGAAATTGATGTCAGCCACAAGATTGTCATGCCCGGTCTTGTCAATGCCCACATGCACACCTGGCAAACCAATATTCGCGGCATCGCTGGCGACTGGACCATGGCCGAATATCAGGCCGGAATGCACCGGGGGCTGGCCATGGCCTATGGGCCCGACGATATCTACCTCTCAAATCTGATCGGTGCCCTGAACCAGATCAATAACGGCGTGACGACGCTGTTCGACTGGTCCCATAACAATCCAACACCTGACCACTCGGACCGGGCGATTGACGGTCTGGCAGAAGCCGGTATACGTGCCGTCTACGGCCACGGCACGCCGAAACCAAAAACCAGGGAAGGTGAAACACCCTTCACCCACCGCCCGCATCCTAGGGAAGAGGTTGCGCGTCTGCGTGAAGGGCGGCTTGCTTCCGAGGATGGTCTGATTACACTGGCCATGTGCATCCTCGGCCCCGACTATTCCATTTACGATGTGACTCACCATGACGTGTCCCTGGCACGGGAATTCGGGCTCATCGCCAGCCAGCATATGGGCGGCGGCGTTGACAAGATGAACCCCGATGGCATCGCTCGCCTGTCCGGGGATGGTCTGCTGGGCCCCTGGCTGAATGTGGTCCATGGCAACAATCTGAAGGATGATGAGCTTAAACTGCTGGCGGATTCCGGCGCCACCCTCACCGTCACTCCCGAAATCGAATACCAGATGGGATTTGGCTACTCCATCACCGGGCGATGGATTGATCTCGGTCGCAAGCCATCCATTGGCGTCGATGTGGAAAGTGATATTGGCGGCGACATGTTCTCCGTGATGCGTTTTACGCTGCAGGCGCTGCGGGGTAATATCAATGAGCCTTTCGCCCGCGCCGGCAAGGCCATCGATACCGTCGAACCGAAAGCCCGTGATGCGCTCCTCTGGGCAACCCTGGATTCGGCGACGGCTCTGAGGCTTGACAATAAAGTGGGCACCCTGACCCCTGGCAAGCAGGCGGACATCATTACGATCAACACCCGCGATCTCAACCTGTTCCCCGTGCACGATCCACTGTTAAGCGTCGTGTTTCAGGCCAATCCTGGTAATGTCCGCGACGTGATGATTGCAGGTGAATTTAAAAAACGCGACGGCAACCTCGTCTACGGTAACCTGGAGGCACGCATGTCGGAGCTGGAGGCCTCGGGGCGGCGCATTCTCACCGAAGTCGGTATCGGTCCCGGGGCCTGAAATCCGAAAAAAGCATAATTGCAGTTTCAAGCCGAGTGAACTTCAAAGATGAGTGAACCTTTAAAAATTACACTTCTGGGTACGGGAATTCCCAATGCCCATCCAGATGCTTTCGGAACCGCGACCCTTGTCGAAGCGGCCGGACTTAAACTGCTCCTGGATTGCGGTCGCGGGACAACCATCCGATTGGGGCAGATCGGCTGTTCCCTCGGTGCCATCGATGCCTTGTTTTTCTCTCACTACCATTCGGATCATTATTCGGGGCTGTTCGATTTCCAGATGACCGGCGCTATCCCCCAGCCCTGGGCCGGCCGGCCGGGACCGTTGGCGGTCTATGGGCCCGTGGGCATTGAACACATCGTCGAAGGCGCCTGGCAGGCTGCCAAGCCCGACCGGGATATTCGCGTGGCGGATTCGGAGATCGACCCGGAAACCATGCGCCTGGTCCCTCACGTCTATGAAGAGGGTGTGATATTTGAGAAGAACGGGCTCAAACTGACGGCCATAGAGGTTGATCACGGGGAATACATCAAACCCGCCTTTGGTTTTCGCATCGATTACAACGGCAAGGTCTTTGTTCATTCCCACGACACCCGTTATAACCAGAACTTGATCCGCCAGTCGCAAGGTGCCGATGTCTTTGTCCACGAAGTGGGCGCAGCCCGGCCGGAAACCCTGCGCGACTATCCGGGTGTTAAGGTCGCCATCGACCACCACACCAGTCCGGCAGACGTGGGCCGTGTCTTCGCCCAGGTCCGCCCAAAGGTTGCGATGCTCACGCACCTGGTATTCCTGCCGCCGAATCCGGTCACCATCAGCGAAGTCCTCGCCGAACTGAATGCCGAGTATGACGGTACCCTTGTGGTCGCCGAAGATCTCATGACCATCCTCATCGACGATTCAATATCCATAATACCGTTCCATCACGGTGCGAAATAAATATCATCCCGTGTGCACTCCCGATCCGGGCACCCCTGATAATTCCTTTTTTTCGGCAGACGCCGCTTGGTCCGGCATCTTTCCGGCAATACATAAGAATTTAATTAATCGATTTATCCAGAATTAAAGAAATTATGATTTGATATGATCTATAGCCTGCTAGTGGCTGTTGGCATGCCATGAAATTCCAGCGTGGCAGAGTTGCAATGAAAACCAATAGCAACAGAGGCTCCATGATAGCAGATGACATCGAGCGGTAGCACACTTATGAGCAACACTTTGACTTTGTCCAACAGCGACGTTGTCACCAATGACGAAAACGACAAATATGCCGACCGGCGCTGTGAGCGCCGTGTCGACGTCATGTTTCATGGATTTGTCAGCGACCTTGATGGCGACAATGTCCATAATTGCCTGATTTGCAATATCAGCAAGAGCGGCTGCCAGTTTCGCTCCGCAGAGTTGGGCAGCCTGCCCGATGATGTACTGGTTATGCATGACAAGTTCGACAAGCCGATGAAGGGCAGGATCCGTTGGCGCACTGATGGCCGTGCCGGTGTTGAATTCCTTGTCGAGGACTCCGAGCCTGGTGAAAAACGCGAGGCCCGCCGCTTCGATGTCAGTCTTTCCGGCGTCGTTTCCGGTCTGTACGAGGAAAACAGCCACACTTGCAATGTGCTCAACATCAGTGGCAAAGGCTGCCTGATCGCCTCACCCGAGGTATGCAAGCTACCCAATATGGTGCGTCTCAAAATTGAACCCACCAATGAAATCGTTACGGGACGCGTTGTCTGGCGCAACCTCGACATGGTTGGTGTTTATTTCACTGACAATGTCGAATAGGCCCGGGTCCGGAACTTGGAAATAACAGTTCATCGGCAGAACAGTTTTCAAAAATCTTGGTACCGACCTGAGCGTTGAATAGTGGCCGCGAGGACTGCTCAATTCATCAACTCCGGCAGCACCAGGGCAATACCCGGGTAGGCTACCAACAGCGCAATCACGATGGCTTCGCAAAGCAGGAACCAGCTGACACCGCGGAAAATAGTGGCCAGTGGCACCTGATCTCCGACCGTGCTTTTCACGACGTACACATTCAAGCCGACCGGCGGTGTCATCAGTCCCACTTCGAGGAATTTCACGACCAGCACACCGAACCAGATGAGGTCGGCGCCGGCATTTTCAAAAAGCGGCAGCAGCAGGGGCAGGGTCAGCAGCATCAGGCCCAGCGGTTCGAGGAACATACCGAGCACCAGGTAAAGAACAGCAGCGGCCAGCACCAGCAGAACCGGGTCCTGCAGCCAGGCCCCGAAGGACTGGTTCAAGTAATGGGGAACACCGCTCAGGGCAAGAAATTTGGTCAGCAGTACCGCGCCCAAGGCAACAAAGAAAATTTGCGCGGTGCCATTCACCGCTTCCATGACACTGTCCTTGAAGACATTCAGGGTGAGCCGTCCCTGGAGGGCAGCGATGAGGAAGGCCAGGAAAGCGCCAAATGCCCCGGCTTCCGTCGGTGTAACGATGCCGCCGTAAATACCGCCGATGATACCGATGATCAGGGCTAGCAACGGCCACACGCCGCCGAGGGCCTGCATCTTTTCCGCCAGATTCGGCTTTTCAGTGATCTGTGGTGCCAGTTTCGGATTGAGTTTGCACCGGGCGATGATCATCAGCGCATAAACGGCGGCGGTCAGCACTCCCGGCAGTATTCCGGCGATCAGCAATTTGGATATGGAGACCTCGGCAAAGATGCCGTAAATGACCATGAGGATCGACGGCGGGATTAGAGATCCCAGAGTTCCGGCAGCCGCGACGACACCTGTCGACAGGCCTTTTTCGTATCCCTGCTTAATCATTTCGGGAATGGTGATGCGCCCCATGGCCGCCGCCGTGGCAACGCTCGAGCCCGAGGCCGCGGAAAAACCGGCGCAGGCGAAGTTGCTGGCCACCGCCAGTCCCCCCGGCAGACCGCCCATCCACAACCGCGCGGCGCGGAACAGGGCGGAACTGATCCCTGAATGGTGTGCCACCGCACCCATAAGCAAAAACATCGGGATGGCGCTTAGCGACCAGTTAGCTGCGAATTCAAAGGGGATGGTCTTGACCAGCCCGGCTGCGACATCCGGGCCACGGATGGCCATGACACCGAGGATTGAAACCCCGCCAAGGGCGACGCCGATGGGCAGGCGCATGGCGATAAGGACGAGCACAGCCGCAAGACCGGTAAATCCGATGGCAAGGCTGCTCATGACGGGTCCCTTTTGGGGAGCGCTTCCCTTTCCTTGTTTTGCAGGTGGCGCCATAGATTAAGGGTTACAACGGCGGTCATGGCCAACAGGCCGATGGGTAGCAGCCAGCGGCTGGGCCATACGGCCATAAGATCGGCGGCGGTTTCCCAGGCTTCGCCTTCGCCTGTCCGGCGCACAGCTTCGATTGCGGTGAATACGGCCAGGAACAGCAGGTAGGCGAGGATCAGCAGGCCGTTGAGAGTGAGCAGCGGACGAAGGCTGCGCGCTGAAAGTTTTTGCGTGAACAGTTCGACAAACAGATGGCCGCTGGTCAGGGTTACATGGGCCAGGGGCAGAAAAACAAGGGCGACCATGAAATATGCGGCGACGACTGCGGTGGTGCCATCGATGGGATCATTCAGGAGATACTTCATGGCGACGTCGGCGACGATCAGACCCATCATGGCGATAATGGCAACACCGCCGACGAATGCCAGAAACGAGCCGGTTTGAGTAACGATTTTTTCCGCCAGTTTCACTGATATATTCCCCTGCATTGCCGTTCATTCTGGTCCGCTATCCGAGGCTTCATGCCACACTGGTACAGATCTCGATATTATAGGCAAATTTCTTGAATAATCGATTTTGACTCGGAATAGACCACAATTTTCCGTATAATGACAATAGCCGATCAAGGTCTGTCTCATGGAAAACAGGAGACGGACCAGCACAAACTATAATACTCAAAACTCGGAGGAAACTTATGATCAAACGAACTTTACTTTTATCTGCAGCTCTCGCTATTACGGCAACAGGATCTTCGACCGTCGGTGCCGCGGAATATATCTACGGCTCATGGAACGGTCCCAAAAACGCCGTCATCAAGGATGGGGTCGTACCTTACCTCCAGGCTGTCGAGAAGGAAACCGGCGGTTCACTCAAGTGGAAAGTCATAGCCGGTGGACAATTGTTCGGCGGCCGTGCCGCTCTGGCGGGTATTCGGGACAAGGTTGCCGACGCCGGTGGACCGATCATTCCGGCTTTCAATCGCAAGGAACTTCGGGCGGTGAATGTCGTCTATGACCTGGTCAATGCGTCCACATCGCCTGTAGTCATGGCCGGGGCAACTGCTGAAACCCTGCTGCTTGACTGCCCGCAATGCACAGCCGATTTCGCCAAGAACAACACGCATTTTCTGGCCAACTATTCAACGACACGTTTCAACGTCATGTGCCGGGAGCCGGTTAAAACCGTGGCTGACCTCAAGGGTCGCAAGATGCGTGTGGTCGGGGCTTTGAGTCGCCTGATCAAGTCCGTTGGTGGTGTCCCTATTGGTGGTCCGCCGACCAAGGCCGTACAGGCCCTGCAAAAGGGTTCGATGGATTGTATTGTCGGTCCCATCAGCTGGCTGCAGTCTTTCGGGTTATGGGACATAACCAAACACGTGCTGGATGCGGAACTGGCGTTGCAGCCGACCCCGTCTTCTTTTGTCGTCAACCGGAATTCCTGGAAGGCCATGAGCGCTGCGGAACGCAAGGCGCATGTGACACATGCACCGATGCTGGTCGCCAATACGGTGATCAAAGGCTACATGACTGAAGATAGTGATGTCCGTGCGGCCGCCAAGAAGCGAGGAATTGTCATTACGCGTGCCGGCGCTGGCATGGAAAAGGCATTGTCGGCCCACAAGGAAAAAGAACTGACGGTAGTTCCCACCTCGGCCAAGGATCAGGGTGTCAAGGACCCCAATGCCATCGTCAAAGCGCATCTGGAAAACGTCGCCAAGTGGGAGAAAATCTACGCCAAGACCGGTGACGACCCCGCTAAATTTGCGCAGGCTCTGTGGGATGAAGTGTACAGTAAAATCAATCCCGACAAGCTGTAAGCATATCATCCTAATTCAAACAGGAAGGGAGGCGGTAGCCTCCCTTTTTTGCAGGCCCGCAAATTGGACAATCGCAATTACCGAACAGTCCAGCCACCGTCGATCACCAAATTGTGGCCGGTAATCAACGAAGCTGCCGGTGATGCAAGAAAGACGATAGCCCCTGATACTTCTACGGGTTTGCCGATGCGCTTCAGTGCCGCGATGCGTTCAACCGTGTCGGCATAGAACGCCGCGTCTGACAAGGCCGGCGTTGTGCCCGGGGTCTCGATGAATGTCGGGCAGACGGCATTAACGAGAATTCCGTGAGGGCCCCATTCGACGGCAAGACAGCGGGTCAAGTGGCTCACGGCGGCTTTCGCCAGACAATAGACCGGTTCTCCGGGCAGGGCTACGAGGGCAGCCTGTGAACTGACATTAATTATGTTGCCGCCGCGACCCGTCGAAATCATATGCCGGGCAATATGCTGGCTGATGAAGAAGGAGGATCTAACGTTCCATCCAATGATTTCGTCGAAATCTTGCGGATTTGTGTCAATAGCTTTGCCGGGAATGCTGCCTCCGGCATTGTTGACGAGGATGTCGATCGTAGTCATTTCTTCGAGAGCCTGATCAATGGCGGCCAAACTTTGGTCCAGATCGGTGACATCCATTGTTGCAACGGCAACGTCCCGGCCTGTCGTCCGGATTTCATCGGCAAGATCCGAGGCACTGCCCTGATCCCGAACGCCGAGCACAATGTTCGCGCCTGCCGCTGCTAAAGCCAGGGCGGCGGCCCGGCCCAGGCCGCGGGCAGCACCGGTCACCAGAGCCGTGCGTCCGCTCAGATCAAAGTTTGGTAATTCTTCAGTCATGAGACCATCCGTTGTGTCGATGCCCCACATTCGCCAATGCCGTTATTGTGCATCATTTCCTGCAGGCGGCTCTTTGCGGTCATGTGCCAGGGGCTGAAAATATCGGGTTTATCACAGCCTGATTGCCCGAATCTGATGTTTCCGAGGCGCGCAATCCGTATTGAATCAATCGTGCGCATACCCGAACAGATAATTCTTGATCGCAATCGAAAATAACGTGCAATTTGTAATTATCACGAGTTTGTTATAATAATGTATGCAAAAAACATCTACAGAAGATAATGGAAAAATTAATTGCCTCAAACAAACCTTACGGAGCGTGAGCTTCAATGTTTATATTACACGGCGTGTGGATTAAGGGAGCGGGAAATAGCGGAATTGCTAGGAATCAGTCCCCATACGACACGTGTTCACATGGTCAATGCCAAGAAGCGGCTGGGTGCGAGAAACAAGACCCATTCCGTAATGATTGCCCTGTTGTCCGGGAAACTTGATTTGCAGGTGATCCGCAAAGATAAACAATTCATCGGAAACCGGGGTTGATCCCCGGTGCTTGCACCGCAAGTCACCGGGGATTCGCTTTATTGTTTCAGGCCGCACGTTCGACCATCGGGTCAACGATTTGGATATCGTTGGGGAAAGGACGGCCTTCTCCGAGTTCCAGATATTGTTTCAGGCTGAGCAAGAACGACGCCCATTTCATTGAGCAATGATAGTGAAATGGCGTTTCATCAGCCCAGCCCCGATGTGCGAAAAAGAGAGCCGTCAGGCCATCGTCGGCTTTTTGAAAGCGAAACTCGATCGTCGTGCCGATCCATTCTTCTGGTCCGGATAGGCACTTCCAGATGACCTCGTTTTCGCGCACTTTCTCGACATCCATGTCCGGCCCGCCACCGTCGAAGCGAAAGGAGATGACACCTCCTTCATGGGGGTTGCCCGTGGTATCTGTCGTCCACCATTTGTTCAAACCATCAAGCGTGGTAAGCGCCGACATGGCCTGTTCCATTGCCGCCGATGTCGAGATTGCAAGTGTTATATTTGACATTGAAAACATCCTTTTCATTGAGTCTGATTTTTGAAACCAAATTCAAGTTTAGAGATCACTTGCGGAAAGGAAACAATTAATATAATAAAATGGAAAATAATTAAAAAATTGAAAAATATGTAATAAAATGTGTTGTCAGCGAAATTTAATTAATATATTTTCCAATAATGGAAATTGATTCTCAGTTAGATCTTATTTTTTTCGCCTTGTCGGATTCGAAACGGCGTTTGATCCTGACGGATCTGTCGGAAGAATCGAAAACCGTCAGCCAATTGGCGCAAAACTTTGATCTGACCATGGGAGCGGTTTCCAAAAACATCAAAATCCTGGAAGAGGCGGAATTGATCACCAAAAGCAAACGTGGCCGGCAGGTTTATTGCCATATGAATTTTGACAGCTGGCGCAAGGTGGCGAAGTTCATTGCCATGCAGACAAAATTCTGGGAACGCCGTCTGAGTGAACTGGAATCATATATCGACACGCAGACAGATGGAGATCGCTATGGCCGTTGACGGCGATGATTTAGTGATCCGGCGTAATTTCAACTGTTCGAAACGAATCCTGTTTGAGGCCTGGTCTCAACCCTCGATAATGGCCAAATGGCTGTTCGCCCGGCGCGAGGACTTTTGCGAAGCCACAGTAAGCAATAGTTTTACTGTCGGTGGAAGCTATTCAATCATCATGCATCTGCCGACAAACGATGTGCGCCTGTTCGGCGAATACACGGCCATAACACGTTATAACCGGATTGCATTTACCTGGTCTTCCCCGGTAATCCAGAATTCCCTTGTCGAACTGGCATTTCTGGAACTGTCCCCGAACAGAACCCAATTTACCCTAACCCATACGCTGTTTCCGTCGGATGAGATTCGCGGTCAGCACAGTGACGGATGGCAGGCCTGCCTGGACAATCTCGAACTGCGGGTCCTGTCCAATGTGTCCGCGATGCAACAATTGCGGTCGATCGCCGAAGAATAGTTGTAGGCGCATTCATGCCGGCACGTTCCGGCTTGTCCGTCGGCCGTTCTCGTTGGGAAATCCTAAATTTCGTTCAATTAATTCATTAAAATTTTAAATACCCATGAAAGGGAATTGTAGCCGACATTTGCTATTCTGTGTCCCGTCAATATTGAATTCACACCAAACCGGGTGATGGCTCGGAATTAAAGCGAATGAAGGCTTTGACAATTATTAATTATTTCGACTTTAGGTGTGTCCTAAGACCTGTTCTCATCCGCTACGCCAAGAATAACCGGGGCGCAACCGCCATTCTGTTTGCTTTGATCCTACCGGTGCTTTTGCTCGCCGTCGTTGGAAGTATAGATACAGCCATCGTATACCATCAGCATTCGGCCCTTCAGGATGCCACCGACGCCGGCGCAATCGCCGCGGCGCAGAGATTGCAAACCGGCGAAACAAGATTATCGACACTGAGGTCCGAAGCTTTCACGGCAATTGCAGCCCAACTGAGCGATAAAGTGGATGAGCTCCATTTGGATCTGAAGGGGGATCAGGATGCCGGTACCGTGGAGGTTCGCGTCGATCACAAGATTATGC
>JBPCWG010000474.1:0-5930 GCA_051009705.1 Methyloligellaceae bacterium
GCAAGAATGATTTTCGTATAGTCACGACCTTGGCAAAGAAGGGAATGCATAGATAGCCGATGATAATAAACAGAATATTGGCCAGTGCCATTGCAATGAGAATCGCAAACACCATCGGCGCCTGCTCTTCCATCAGACTGGGACCGGGCCGCATACCCTGAGCGATAAAAGCGCCCACCAGAATAACGGTCAGATTATCTCCGGGTATGCCCAGAGTTAAGAGCGGAACAAGGGTCGGCCCGTTGACAGCATTGTTAGCAGACTCGGCGGCGGCCACCCCTTCGAGCTCTCCCTTGCCAAATCGTTCCGGGTGCTTGGAGGCACTCTTCGCCGCTGCGTAGCCCATAAATGCCGCGACCACCTGACCAACACCGGGTACCATGCCGATGGTTGTACCGATGGCCGTGGACCTCATTATTGTGCGACCGCAGCTCATAAACTCTTTGAGTGTCAGGCGACTCCCTGAGATTTTCACGCTTGCCGAATCGATAATCATGCTCGCACGTTTTTCGATGCCGACAAAAATTTCCGGAAGGGCAAAAAGACCGATGAGCATCGGCAGCAAAGGAATGCCGGCCTCGATGGAGCCGATCCCAAAGGAAAACCGCGATAAAGCGCCAATAGGGTCCTGACCGATCATGCCGAGAAATAAACCCACGGCTAACATCAAGAGTCCTTTGACGAAAACCCCGGATGAGGTTGCCGATATCACGATCAGAGCCAGAAACAAGATGGCTGCAAGTTCCGGAGGCCCCATCAAGAGTGCGACAGCCGCAATGGGACCGATAAGCAAAATAGTTATGACATCACTGCTGAGGTCCCCTGCCACTGAGGAAAACAGGGCAATTTCCAGCGCTTTGCGACCTTGTCCTTTTTTAGTCAGCGCCGGACCATCAAAAGTAGTTGCCACCGCTGCCCCGGTCCCTGGCATAGACACAAGGATGGCGGGAATGCTGCCTCCAAATATACCACCTTTATAGACGCCGATCAGAAAAGGAATTCCAAACAGGGGATCAAGGAAGAAGGAAAACGGTAACAGGATGGCCATAGCCATCAATGTCGTGAAACCGGGCAAGGCCCCGACAAACATGCCTAGAAACAAGCCGATCGAAATGTAGCCGAGAATGAATATGATTTTTGAGGGATCAAAGAGGAGGGCCGCGCCTTGAAAAAATGCCTCATACATAGTCAAAGCGCCTCTCTATATAAGTGACCAATTGGTCAATGGATAAATGTCCACCGGAAATGGTGGTAATTCGACCAGCAAAATGCGCCTGAATGTAACGAACATAAGCATCGGCATTATAATGCTCAAAGCGATGCCTATTAAATAATTGCGATTTCCAAAGTAAGTCGACATCGCAAACACCATAATCGCACTCCCGACGACAAATCCGAGATTGACCATTAACGGTACATAAACAGCCATCATCGCCAGAGTGACAAGCACGTTGGTAATCGCTTCCTTATCCAACTGTCGTAAGCCATTTTCCTGTTTCAGTGAAAAGCTTACGAAAGCAAACCAGATGCCGAGAATGAGAAAGGCGGCAGCAATAATTTGCGGAAACAGTTCGGCCGGCAAATCTGAATTACCGCCGGTGATTTGGATCAGGGGTTCGTCTATCTGGTAAGGTATAATAAGAAACAGAGCAATGGCGAGCGCAATGAAAAGCAGAGCAGCGATCGTATTGAAATTGATCTGCCGTTTAGAAACCATAGAAGGTCCGTCGGCATCTTTCAATTCATCAGCCACAATTCCTCCCGGTTATAAAATGCGCTTTAATTTATCGTTCCAATCCTGTTGGTCGGAGCACGTACCATGGGCCAGACTCGATTTGAATGGTGTATTGTTTTTTCTATCAAAAGCACATCGCCGTTCACATGGGAACATATAAATTAGAAAGCCTGTATTCCATTTTCGCATACGAGCTATGACGAGTTGGACAGCATACGTTTCAACACTTTTTCTTAAGCGAAAACTCATGTCGGATGAGTAAATTTCTTGCGTTTTCTCACGTAATTGATCAAATTTGTCAGACCGATCCGAGCAATGAGTTTGAGCGAACCAGCGCATGCAAATGATCTCTAGTATGGATGTTCCCACAGCCCGGGAACGACGTTAACCAAATGCATAAAGAGAACCGAGACCGGATCAAACAAACCGGGAGGAGTACATAATGGGCAAACAAACGGAACGCCGCCGTGACAACCAACAGTGGATGCTGGACTGGATCGTAAAGACAACCGGACGTGTCCAAAATTTTGCCTACGACAACCGCGTCATTCCCCCGGAGGTCAAGTCCTATGAGCAAATCCATCGCACCATTGACCGCCATGCCCGCCATGTCGTGTCCATCGCCCAATCAGCAGAGGAACAAGGTCATATTGAAACGGCCAGAGAACTTTACTGGGTTGCAAGTGAACACTATCGCGAAGCTCAACATGCGATCTTCGAAGATGACAATCCGGAAAAAATCTATCTCCACGGCATGCTCCTAAAGTGTTTCGACAAGGTTATGGAATATGCGGATCACCCAATAGAACGGGTAGAAATTCCGTTTGAGGGGAACTTTATTCAAGGTGTTCTGCACATGCTCCCCGGTCGCCCCAAAGCGCCGACAGTCCTGTTCTTTCCGGGCATGGACATGACCAAGGAAGCATTTGTCGATGCCCTCAATCATCCTTTCGTTGCACGAGGCATGAATTGTCTGCACATTGACGGACCGGGACAGGGCACCAGCAACATTCGCAAGATCCGCGTGACTCTCGACAATTACGAACGCGCCGGCTCGGCGGCGATAGACTTTCTTGAGAAACGGCCCGAGGTCGACGCGGAACAAATCGCACTTTCCG
The DNA here is from genome assembly GCA_051009705.1 of Methyloligellaceae bacterium. Classification (GTDB taxonomy): domain Bacteria; phylum Pseudomonadota; class Alphaproteobacteria; order Rhizobiales; family CAYWUX01; genus JANQOC01. The sequence continues at coordinate 2,854 of JBPCWG010000474.1, forward strand.
GTTTTTCCATGGGCTCCTACTGGGGCATGCGCATGGCGGCAGACGACAAGCGCCTGAAAGCCGTGGCAACAGCGGCGGCGTGCTATGGACCCAAGACGGCGATTTTCGAAAAGGCCTCGCCACGGTTCAAGCAGGTGTTTATGTACATGGCGGGTATTCACGACGAAACCGAATTTGACAATTTTGCCTCAAAAATGGTGCTCGACAGCCATGCGGCAAGGATCACCTGTCCGACTTTGCAGGTGACTGGAGAATACGATCCGCTTGCACCTCTGGAAACCGTCCTGCCGATCTATGAAAAAGTCGCGGGGCCAAAAGAACTATGGATTGTCGAAGATGATTTTCACGCCCCGCGTCACCGACCAAATTTTGGCGGCCTCGATTTCTATGGTTTTCTGGCCGACTGGATCCGCGATGCGTTGGCGGGGAAGTACAAAGCCGGACACAAGAAAGAAATTCTTGTTCCGACCCATGGCGCGCCCGGTCCCTATGTCGCTCAGCATCAGGGTGGATTCCTATTGCCTGAGAAAGTTGGTGCCGAACCCGGTCTTTCGGAAGCACAACTCGGCCCCGCTGGAATTAGAGCAGACGATGTTTAAAAAATTCTGATGGCCTAGGAAGTTAATTTCGAGAATAATCATCTCCAGCAACAAGAACAATTGAAAGGAAACACTATGCCCGGATACTGGCTTGCACGCGCAAAAGTACGTGATCCCGAAAACTATAAAAGATATACGGACCGGGTTCCCGACATTATGGCCAAGTACAACGCTAAAGTCATCGTGCGTGGTGGTGAAAACCAAATCATGGAGGGACCGAAAGATTTCAACCGGTTTGTCGTGATCGAGTTTCCTTCCATGCAGGATGCGGTCGATTGTTTCAATTCCGAAGAATACCAAACAGCCGCAGGCTTTCGTCGTGACGGTTCCGGGGACGTTGAGATTGCCATCGTCGAAGGTATCTGAAACGCGAGCGTCCGACGCGAATTGGTTCGTGTCGCGGCCTCACTCATATTAACTCAGGTGACAAGCTAAGATCAGCTATATCAGGGAGACAGACATGTCATCAAGGACACGGCACGTCGGGGTGATCGGACTCGGCCAGATGGGCGGAGGTATTGCCCGTAATTTGGACAGGGCCGAACTCCTGTCCGGTGCCTTCGATGCCGCAACGGAAACACTGCAATCTCTAAACATATCAGAAGATGTCGATACCAGTGGGTTAAAATCCCTGGCGAAAGTCGCTGACCAGATCATTTTCGTCGTTCCATCATCAAAGGAAATCCGAGCCTGTCTTGAAGGTCCGAATGGTTTGCTTAAGAATGGGCAACCGGGAACTGTTTTTCTTGACTTTACGACATCCGATCCCAAGGATTCTCGTGAGATCGCCAATGATGTTGAAAACTCAGGCATGCACTATCTTGATTGCGGCATGAGCGGAGGGGCGACCGGTGCAGATGCCGGACAACTGACATTGATGATCGGGGGTGACGAGGCAATATTGGACCGTTGTCAGGACCTGGTTGCGGCCATTACTCACCCGGAGCGGGTATTCCATGTCGGTCCCCAGGGGGCGGGACATACCCTCAAGCTTCTTCACAACATGGTTTGCCATACCAATTTCATGATTCTCAGCGAAGCCTGCCGATTGGCCGAAGAAGCCGAAATCCCCTTACAAAAGGCCATCGATGTTTTCAATGCCGGGAATGCCCGCAGCCTCATTAGCGAGAAGCGGTTTCCCAATCACATTCTGAGTGAAACCTGGGACGGCCGCTCGGTTGTTTCCAACCTTCATAAGGACTTGGGCATGGGTGTCGCCATGTCCCGGGAAATGCAGCGTCCTGCAATCTTTGCCGGCGAAACCCTGAAGGTTCTGAAAAATGCCATAGCCTCAGACCTTGGGGACACCGACTTCACCCGCCTTTATTTGCATTTTGATGAACTCATGCAGAGCCGGTGGGAGTCAGAGTCCGAGAACTGACTGTGCTCGATGTTTCAATCGCTCGCTGATCCGCCCGCGGTCTTGTCAGACCCCATCGGTTTCACTGTCCTGAACCGGCGGCCAAACCCGTTCCCCAACGCTCGGTGATCCCGGGGCATGGATGGTCATGCGCACTATCTTGCCGGTAAACTCTTTCTCGTCGAGCGCATGAGCTTCATGGGGAATTTCGAAGTTCTGCAACCGGGCTTCTAGAGACGTATACTCGTAAAGCACGGAATGTTTGGCCCAACCGGCGACGCTAAGCATTTTGCGGGTTGCGATACAACCGGGCATATTAGCCATGTAGGGCAGGCGGTATTGTGCATACCAGGTTGCGAGTGTATTTTCCTCTTCCGCATTTCCCATTCGGAACGATCCCATCTGGATGGCGGGACCGGGTACGCCGCCCGGCGTCCCACGGCCGTATTCTGGTCCGGTGATCCGGGCTTCTTCAGAAAAAACAGCCTCCCGCACGCCCTGACGCAGATTCAACTTGTTTCGGATTTCGTCGCTTTGGTTCTCCTCAAGGCGCGCTGCATCTGTTTGAAAAAAGAGATGCGGCGAGGCCGCGCCGACAAGCACAACATTTTGAGATCCCGTCTGGTCCCCGATCTCCGCCATATCTGCCCGCTTCAACATTTCGCCAAGCTTGTTCATGTCCGGACCACCGCCGGTCACCTTGTAATGGGCTGCCCAGGCATGTCCCGGCTTGGCCGTAAGTTCCGGCAGGTAAGTGTTGTGGAGCCATTGGAAAAATTCCGTGCGGTCATTTTCCGCGACATCAAACCAAGTCGCCCAGATTCCGCGATCCATAGTTCAGATCCTGTCTGTTTATTATTGTAAAAGAGCCCCGGAAAATGCTTCCGGAGTTCATTATCCGAGTGTTTGTGATCCTGTTATTCGACCGATGCCGCAAGTTCTTCGGGATCAATCGGTAAGGCCACTTCTTGGCCTCGACGTGCGGAAAGATCCATGGCCATGGTCAACATCAAATTATTGTGGCCATCACGGGCGGTCGCATGTGGAGTGCTCTGACCAGTGTACAGTCGCTGGTACCAGGAATTCGTTTCTTCCCGCATCGGGCCCCAGAGTTGGTT
>JBPCWG010000475.1:0-4184 GCA_051009705.1 Methyloligellaceae bacterium
GTCTCGGCATCGGTGAGGGCCTCGTCAATGTAATGAAACTGCCCGTGTTCGATACGTCCGTGGCGCACAAGGCGTCGATACTGGGACCAGTCGGACGGTAAGGCGAAGCCGGGTACCAGTTTGAGGAAAACCTGAACCGGCATAGGGGTAACACCCCCTTTTAGATCTGTTTTGAACTCTTGCCCCCGCCGGGTTACGGAACCGGCAATTTTCAGCGCTGACGTGCCTTTGCCGACCAGATATTTCAGAATTCGCAACTCCCCGTTTGAAGGGACGTAAGCGCCGGCAAATTCCCATATATCGAGAGCAACGGCTTGCGTACCGGAGTGGCCGGGTAAAACGAGCTCATTGGACTTCAGATCGAAGTTCCACTGCAAACCGCTCCCGGACGCCTTGGTATATGCGATGTTTCCTTCCAGAACTGCCTTGCCTTCCCCCCATAAAAATGTCGAGGGGCGCAGGGCAATTTGATGAGTCGCTGGCAGGTATTCAGCATTGACCGTGCCTTCATCAAGGAGAACACCGGCGCCTTTTCTTCCCGGTAGTTTCAGATGTCCGGCTGCAAGTTTCAGCTGGCCCGTGCCTTTGGTGATATTGCCGCTCCCATCCGTGGCCAGGGAGACTGTTCCTGAAATCGGTAGGTCCAAACCTCCGAGGATTTGAATATTCTGGAGATTTTTGCGGATAATACTGGGAACAACATTTTTCAGAACCGCCTGAATTTTCAAAGCGCTGTCATTGAAGGCGTTCTCGATCGCAATTCTGATGCGCGCCGGACCTTTCTGGGATTCGACTTCTATATCGCTGATAAAACGCGTGTGATCGTCCTTATCCCGGATATAGATATTGGCTTTGGGAAAACGCCATACACTCCGCTCACCTTCATAATCTATGGCGATGGTCGTAGACCTGAGCAGAAATTTCCTCAGATAGGATGTCTGGGCACTGCCGGAACGCGCGACTTTCAATGATTGCGAAATTGACCGGGCAATGTCTCCCATTTGCTCCCTGCTGTAGGCCCCGGGCTCAGGCTCGCCAGCGATTTCACCAGTCGTTCCGGTCGTTTCGGTGGTCCCTGTCCCTTCTGATGACGGAAACAGGAATGTGAAACCCTCGGCTCTGCGATAGTGCACCAGCATTTCTGCGTTGATCAGTTCCACGCTTCCCGGCGCCAGATCTCCGAACAACAAGGCGCGGGTGCTTATACCGACCGACGCAAACGGGGCCTGGGCGACTAGCTTCTGGTCGCGGTTGAACATTTGCAGGTTTTTCATGAGAAACCGAATTTTTCCGGTTTCTGCGATTTTTGATAAAATGGCGTCTTCTATCTTGACCGTCAGACCCTGGAGTTCGTCGGTGAGCCCCTTTTCTATGGGTCCGACGGCGAAGTTCAGGGATATAGGCCCCTGATTGAGACGGTAATTTCCATATACCAAACCAACCAGGCCAAGGAGAACAACCACGGCCAGGAATTTGAGGGAAAATGAAAAGGTTTTTCGTGACGCAGATTTAAGCTCAATGTTTTGCAACGGCTTCGGCACGTAACGCGCGATCGTTTGTGCGCCGTGAACAAGCCGTTTCTCATCCGCTCCATTCGAACTATTTCGGCCCCTTGGATCGCCTGGTTCCATAAAATTCCGCTCTACGGTATCTGCCCTTCAAGACCACACTCAAGAACCAGCGGGACTTGCATTCGATACAGGTGTCAGCTGGCCATGTAGATCACGATATCCAAGGGACAGTTTCAAATTCAATCCCCATTGCCCTTGTGCAATCCAACCCGGTTATTCGACGACAAATCATAAGGCGCAATTTCAGAATTAGTGAACTTGCCAAATATCCTGCGGTTCCTTGGTACACGAACGTCCCAATCCGTTCTCAGCCTATACCTGGAATTAGGTGCCCTGTTATCGCTCCGGATTCTAAACGAATCGCTTTTTTCCCATTACGACCGTATACCATAAAATCGGTCAATATGGTCAAAAGGAAGGCAGTGGAGTGAATCTGTGGAATTGTCGAAAATCGCCGGTTTTCACCTGCAAAGGCGCAACACAATCCTCCGCTTGATAATCAATAATTGGGCCTGAATTGAAGCTCTTAATTGTGGTAACTTCAACTATGAACTCACCTGACAGTCTGTTTGATTATGCTCTCGCGATTGTCTGTACACCCGATACGTCGGAAAAGGTCCGACTTGCGAAATCAGCGGCGCGAGCCTGGTTTAACCATCGGCTGTCCAAAGGTCATCAGAGCAGCAGCATAACGATGCCGGATCGTCCTGGACGGCCGGCGAAACCCGAACTGGTGCCGCCGCGGCAGATGCCGAAAAGGCGTTTGGGGGGAAACAAGGGCAAAATTGCCATGCTTCATGCTCTCGCCCATATTGAGCTGAACGCGGTCGATATGACCTGGGATCTGATCGGGCGCTATTATCATGCTGCGGCACCTGCCTCGTTTTTCGACAACTGGGTTCGCGTCGGGGTCGAAGAAGCCAAACACTTTGAACTCCTGGAAAATCGCCTTAAGGAACTCGGCGCCCACTATGGTGACCTGCCGGCCCATGACGGTCTTTGGCAGGCGGCCCAGGCTACGGGAGACAATCTTCTGGCCCGCATTGCTATTGTTCCTCTTGTGCTCGAGGCCCGGGGTCTAGATGTCAGTCCTGCAATGATTAAAAAACTTCGTTTCCTCGACGACGATGCCTCCGCGCGCATTCTCGAAATCATTTACAATGATGAGAAGTTTCATGTCGCCGTAGGATTGAAATGGTTTCGTTACTTTTGCGAACAACAAGGCCTCGTCCCCGAACCGACGTTTCAATCCCTTGTCCGGAAACATTTTCGGGGACACATCAAACCTCCGTTTAATGACAAGGCACGATCAGAAGCGGGATTAACTCCAGGATTTTATAAACCGCTTGCGGCAATCGGCACGACTTGATGGCGGGACGAGCAGTTCACTTTTGGCAATCGATATTTATCAAAATCTGAAAACTGAATTTACTTAGTTACTCTCTGACCCTTGACGATGTTGACTATCCCCGGGATAAATTGTTGAGAACACATAAGCTGGCCTGGAATTTACGGAAATTCCGTTGTTGCGGCACTTAAATCTTGGGACAACTGAAATACCGGGACTGTAAATGTCCGATATGCTAATAAGACGAAACAGCATTCAGGAGGAAGTGACAGGTTTTAAATCAAGGTTCACACTCCTTCGGGACAAAGACCAAGTGTGGGGGCACACTTCTTACATTCCATTGGGTGTGACGGTTTAACGGCCAATTAAGGCCGATGAAGCGGCGAAAACCTTGCATCCAGAAGACAAACTGACCAAGATCCGACCCATGAACGGTACGATACAGAAGGGTCTTATACTCTTCCGCTCCGCATGTATGACGACGGACAGATAAGACTAAGTATACATGGTTCAGCGACGGGCCGCAGAAAGCGTAACAATTCAGAGGGCATCAGCATGTCGATTTTAAACCAGGATATCTCAATTACGGGGAACGTTTCCTCGAAGGGTGAAATTCAGATTGAGGGCGAAGTGCAGGGTGATGTCTATTGCACTTCGGTAATCGTCGGGGAGAATGCCTATGTTTCCGGTAGTATCGCTGCGGCAGATGCGATCGTCCGCGGACGTGTCAGCGGTTCGATCCGCGGTGAGCGGGTCACCCTGCAGGCAACGTCCCAGGTTGAGGGCGATATCTATCACGAATCCCTCGCCATTGAACAAGGAGCCTATTTTGAAGGCAAATCCAGGCGCACGGAAAAACCCCTGGCCGAAATTGAGGATCCCACGGTAACAAACAGCGAAGAACCAAAGGACTCTGCTCCTCTGGCTTAGAATTCTGCTCCCCAATTATTCGGGATCCGTTGTCTTAAGTCTCTCTCAGAAAACTGAGAAAAGTATCGTCTGCAAATAATTCAGCTGATCTGTAGGTTATGTTTTGCCAAACCGACCGATGCCCCCTCCCCCACAGGGCATTTATTCAAGGTCCTCGACAGGCTTTTCATCGCCGCCCCGGACCCGTTGCGCCAGAGCCGCTTCGATAAAGGGATCGAGGGCACCATCGAGGACCGACGAGGGGTTAGAGCTCTCAATGCCGGTTCTGAGGTCCTTGACCATCTGGTAAGGCTGGAGAACATAGGAGCGGATCTGGTGCCCCCAGCCTATGTCAG
>JBPCWG010000476.1:0-2606 GCA_051009705.1 Methyloligellaceae bacterium
CAGCTTTTTTGCAGCGTACCCTGCCAAAATTCGGAATTAATAATATCATTGATGTATCGGAAGGAATGCTCGGGAGTGCTTCTGGAGATGGTTGGCTGAAGTCGGGACTTCCGGTGAAATCCGTTAACTAGCTGCAACCCTGGCAAGCTGCGTGATGACGTTATCAATTTCCTCATTGGTCGTTTCGCGACCCAGACTGAAACGAATAGCACCCATTCCCTCATGCGGCGGTATTCCCATCGCCTTCAGTACGGGAGAGAGTTCGACCTGTCCGGAGTGACAGGCGGATCCCGTTGAGGCGGCGACCCCGTCAAGACCTTGCAGAATTTCCGCACCTACTTTTTCCACGAACGAAACATTCAGCGTATTGGGGAGTCGCAATTCTGGATGTCCGTTCAATACGACACGGTTTCCGAACTGATCTCGCAATAGATGCCAGAACCGATCTCGTAGTTTCTCGATGCGGCCCATCTCGGGCTGCCCCAGAGCGCGATCACTGGCTTCGCCCAGCGCTGCGTTCAAGAGCACACTTTCAGTTCCGGCCCGACGACCTAGCTCGTGAGCCGCTCCGTGAATAAGCGGTTCCAGTGTCTGGTTGCCTTTTATGTATAGTGCACCGATGCCTTTCGGTGCATAGAGTTTATGTCCGGCAATGGTCAAATAGTCGACGCCGAGCTGATCAACCCGGGTATCAATTTTTCCAACGGACTGCGCTGCATCTGTGTGAAAGGGAATACCATGTTCTCGAGCGATCGCGGCACACGCGCTAATGGGCTGCAATGTGCCGACTTCATTGTTGGCATGCATGATGCTGATAAGTACGGTATTTCCCGAAATAGCTTTTTCCAAATCATCGGGGTCCACCTGACCAAATCCGTCGACGGGCAGATATGTGATCTCAGCGCCGAGTTTCTCGAGAGAACGACAAGGAGCGATGATTGCCGGGTGTTCAACAGTCGTGGTGATGAAATGAGGATGATTATCCCCAAACCGGTAATACGTGCCCTTAAGCACCATGTTGTTGGCTTCACTTCCACCACTGGTAAAGACGATCTCTTCCGGCCGGCACTCCAGGAGCGCCGCGATCTGCGCCCTTGCCTTTTCAATATATTGCTGCGCAGGCCGGCCGGCCCAATGCAGGCTCGAAGGATTTCCAAATGCCGTGTCCATCAACTCCCGCATCAGGGATTTAACCTCAGGCGCAAGGGGCGTGCTGGCGTTGTAATCGAGATAGATCTGGGTCATTGGCATTATTCCGAAGAACAGGTGCTTCGCATTTATTCGCGTAGAGGATACTTCGTCAAGCTACCGTACGGAATTTGCAGGACCTCAAGAATAAAATACTGATACCTCACGGTCCCTGCCATTATTGAGATGTCAGGTTTCCTTTTCAGAATACTTGCCCGTCAGCTGCGGTGTAAAACGTCCGGGAAGCCCTTTTTCCGTATGTTCGAGGCGTGTATCCCTTGACCAGGTCCGCTTTAATTCGTCACGAATGTGAATGTTCAATCTTCCCAGAGCTTCGACTTCCATGACGACCTCATCCCCATCCTGGAAACCGTTCAGTCCTCCATGGTTCGTGCCTGTCGCAACAATATCTCCGGGTTCAAGAGGGTGAATGGAACTCAGCCACTCAATACAACGCGGGATGTCATGGGCCATATCATCGGTATTGAAATCCTGTTTCAGATTTCCGTTGACCCACAGACTGATCTGCAAATTTTGCGGATTCGGTATCTCATCTGCCGTGACGAGAAATGGACCAATTGGAGCAAAGGTGTCGCGTGACTTTATCTGAAAAAATGTATTGCCGGCCGGCGGCAGATCGCGCGCGGATCCATCGATGAAATTGATGTAGCCGAAGATATGTTCCCAAGCCTTGTCTCTGGTCACATTCTTAGCTGATTTGCCAATGACGATTCCCAGTTCCGCTTCACCTTCAAATATCGAGGCAGGCACATCAGGGAGCACCATAGTATCCCCGGGGCCGATAATCGCACTCGAGGCTTTGTGAAATCCGTTAATGGGCGCGGGTTCCTTGAGCTTGCCGTCTTCCATATAATTGACCGCCATGCAGTCGATATTTCCTGGTTTCGGCAATGGCGGGCGAATACGAACCTTTTCGACAGGTATGGATGGAAGCGTATTGACGGCTTCCATCAATTTTTCCCGGTAATCCGGAAACATTCTGATCAACCCGATGATCAGATCGTGGGGGCCGGTATGCGGTATGTCGTCGACAATCGACGTAACGTCATAGACTTGCCCCGCTTCATAAATTCCGAGGCGAAAATCATCAAAATAAAGGAGCTTCATCGTCTAATCCATCCTTGTCGTTTGTCTCGGGAATCACATAGCCCGGTCCAATCAAAAAAGGCAAGTCCATAATCAACTCTCACCATCGACAAACCTGTCGGAGACACCGCGTACCGTAATTAATATTTCGGACGATATAACGCTGCAAACAACAGCCTGTATTGCTTGATGATTTCCGGTTGCCACAAAATTGCTTTCTTGATTGACGACGCTGTGAGGTTCACACCTTATTGTGAATAGCGGAATTTGACAGTTTTTAACAATTGCGTCTTCACAAATTCATGAACAGG
>JBPCWG010000477.1:0-7711 GCA_051009705.1 Methyloligellaceae bacterium
TCGTTGCACTGCTGACCTTTGCAAGTGTTGCGATTTCAGACCCCTTGAAAAGCGAAGAGATTTCCAAAGAGCTTTCTCCGCAATCTGAAGCCGTTCAGACTGAGGCGCAGCGGTCCGATGCTGGTCAAATGAATGTCAATAAAGTCGAACCCGTATCGGAGCTCGTAAGATTGGTGAGAGAAGGCGTTGCTGATGTCAATTTTTCACGCGGTCTCAACGAGACGGAACTGAACGTTGTCCGAAACTTTTACAAATCCAACACAAAATTCCTCTGGGTCGATGAAACCGGCATCAAGCCCAAAGTGCTGAAGACGATTGCGGAACTGTCCAACGCCTCGGACTATGGCTTGCCAACAAAGTTGCTTTCCATTCCAGTCATGCCCGTTGCTGGAGCCGGAATTCAGGAGAAAGCGCTGCTGGAGCTGGCGCTCACACGTTCCGTGCTGCTTTATGCGCGATTCGCCAAAGGCGGTCGTATTCTACCCAGCCAGGTCGGATCCCAGCTGAACCATGTTCCGGCTGTTCTTCCCGCTGAAGATATACTTTCCAGTGTTACTGAGGCGGAAGATTTCGTGCAGTTTCTTCGTGGCCTGCATCCAAAGAATTCCCAATTCACCCAGTTGCGAGAAAAGCTTCTTGAATTAAGAAATGCGAACGCTGATCAGCAGCGTGTAAAAATTCCTGCCGGTCCGATATTACGACCTGGAATATCGCACGCTCAAATCGCATTGCTGCGCCAAAGGCTCCAGGACATACAGCTGTCTGGAGAGCAGAGCGAACTGCAACGCTACGATCCGGAACTTGTCAAGAAGGTCAAGGCATTCCAGACCTCCAGGGGGTTGAATGCTGACGGAATCATTGGAAATGGGACACGCAAGGCTTTAAACGGGCAAAATCCCCATAAGCTCATAAAGAAAATATTGATGAATATGGAACGCTGGCGCTGGTTGCCGGATGCTCTTGACGAGAACACTGGGATCTATGTTTGGGCCAATATCCCTGAGTTTCGGGTCAGGATTATCCAACGGGAAAAGCGTGTTTTCTCTGAACGATCCATCGTTGGCAAAGTCAGCCACAAAACACCAGTATTCTCCGACAGAATGGAGTGGGTCGAAATTCATCCCGTCTGGTATATTCCGAACTCAATCAAGGTTCACGATATTCTGCCCAGCCTGCGCCGACCGACATCATCGGTTATGCAAAGATACAATCTTAAAGTGAATTGCGGGGCGTATGGGAGTAACTACAAGAAAATTAACTGGAATACGGTCGACATTCGTAACTGCAGTTTTACCCAACCTCCGGGACGAGCCAGCGTCCTGGGAGATTTCAAATTCAAGTTTCCCAACAAATATTCAGTCTACATGCACGATACCCACAAACCGGCATTGTTTAGAAACGTCCGGCGCAGTTACAGCCATGGCTGTATTCGGGTTAAGCAGCCGCGACGCATGGCTGAAATTCTCCTGGATCATGACAAAGGCATGACGTCAAAGCAGTTGGGTCGGATTCTGGATGGCCCCCAAAAGCCTCATAAGGAAGATTTCAACAAGCCGGTGCCGGTGCACATCACCTATTTTACGACTTACTTTGACGACAACGGGAATTTCCAAACGAGCTCTGACCTTTATGGTCATGACCGGCAACTGGCCCGCGTCATGGGACTCTAAGAATTTCTTATCGGCCTGATTTTTCGGCTTAACGATATTTATTCTGGGCCAGTCCCGGTTGGTCTCTGTTCAGCTCGTACCAAGACAAGAGTTAATCGGAAACCGTCCTTCAATCCTCGAATACGGCGACCGCGCGAATCGGCGATCCTGTCCCGCCACGCCATTTCAGAGGCAAACCGATAAATCGGAAGACGCCTTCTCCAATGAGCTTCTCGAGATTGCACAGGCTTTCCATATGCGTGATATCAAGCTCCAGACAGGCTTTGTGAACCAGGGAATTGATATCACCGGCGGGACCGGGTCGCATGGAATCTATCCCAAAATGCACGATGTTCTGTTTCGCCAACCATTCGGTTGCCGCGACATTCACGCCGGGATTATCTGTTGAATAGGCCGGTGTCGGATAGGTTCGTTCATGATGTCCTGTGCACAGAAGCACCGTTCCCTGTTCCGGAATGGAGAGACCCGTTTCTTCCACGGCAGCCTGTAAGTCATCAGGCGTAATTTCCGCCTTCGGTGCCATATGACGAAGATCCAGACAAATTCCGTCAACAATGCAGTTTTCGAGGGGATATTCATTTATCGGAATCGCTTCAGGGCCGAAATGACGAGGCGCATCAATGTGTGTACCTCCATGATCCGGCATTGAAAAATACATGACGCTGTTGCCATGAACATTGCCCGAGAGCTTGTAAGCTTCTTCGTGTGTGGTCCAGACGCCATGAATGATCGGAGGCTGACCGGGATAGGCGGGTGTTTTATGATAGAGTTCTCGGCTCAGATCGACAATTCGCATGTTATTTCCTCATTCGTTCGATTCAAACGGATAGGCTGGTTATTGCGACAACCGGTAGAATTCCGGCATGGGACTCCCGGGAAACCGCAACAATCAGCTTCGACTGCTCAGGAAACCATTTGCGGTAGCCCCGGGTCGGTAGTCAAACTTATGATTTCCGGACTAATTGTGACGGGATGAGTTGGTTTGTTCAACAAAAATCAGGCACTGTGTTTGTTCATAGACATCAGTCGAACGCGAAATTGTTGATTTTGCGAGTACCATATAGGGATCGAAAGAGAGAGACGCGCTACTTGAGCGCTAGTATTTGTCAACGACAAAACCCTTGCGGCGAGAGGGCCGCAAGGTGAGGCTGAACCATTTCGATCCGGAGATATCAATGAAACCGAGGTGAGTCTGGCTTCAGTCAGAGACGGATCTTAATGCGATCCCCTTGGTGCCTGACGCACGCATCTGTGCTTGCCCGAGCTTGCATGAACATATCCGGATGGACATTTGTGTTGAACTACGGTCTGTGCCAGTGGTGACTCACTTAAACCGTGATCTGCCGCATCCAAGTTCGATTGGCCTAACCCGACGTCAAGGACTGACAACCCGAAGGCAACGACTATTGAAGGCAGTACAAAATTTTTCAGTTCTTTTCTCATTTGCACTCTCTTTTGAGCTTTCGTCAAATTTGGCGATAATTTAGTGTGATCTCGAAGAATCCACAAATAACAAATTTGTAACAGCGATCGTTACTTCTAGTTAAGATTTTGAATTGAAGCTCGAAACAGGAAAGCTCTCGTGACCCGAGTTACTACAACGGACAATTTCAAACTATACGTGGAACAGACAGGTTCTGGATATCCGATTATTTTCGTACATGAATTTGCCGGAGACCATCGAAGCTGGGAACCGCAGGTGCGCTATTTTTCGCGGACGAACAACTGCATAACCTATTCAGCCCGCGGTTATCCGCCATCCGATGTTCCGGACACTTCGGAGCACTATAGCCAGGAAATTGCGCGAGACGATATTCTTGCTGTCCTTGACGGGCTGGAGATTGAGCAAGCCCATATTGTTGGCCTATCCATGGGAGGATTTGCGACACTGCATTTCGGTATCAAGCATCCGACAAGGGCCCGCTCGCTGGCTGTTTGCGGGTGCGGATATGGAGCAGATCCGAATCTCCGAAAATCATTTCAAACCGAAGCCGGAAAAATCGCGGACACGATCGAACGTGATACGATGATAAAGTTTGCCGATGTGTACAGTGAGGGTCCCGGCAGGCTACAATTTCGAACCAAGGATCCGCGTGGCTGGACTGAGTTTCGCAATCAGCTTCGGGAACATTCGACTCTGGGATCGGCAAATACGATGCGTGGTGTGCAGCAGAAACGCCCTTCCCTTTATGATCTCGAGGAAGAAATCGCTGCCATTCGGGTTCCGACACTGATTATGAACGGCGATGAAGATGAACCCTGCCAGGATGTCGGCCTGTTCCTGAAACGCAGGATAAGGTCATCCGCACTGGTCTATCTTCCAAATACCGGTCACGCCTGCAATCTGGAAGAGCCGGCGTTGTTCAATCAAATGTGCGAGAAATTTTTCCGATCCGTAGAAGAAGACCGCTGGCCAGTCAGAGAACCGGAAAATTCAGATGGTGGGATCCTCTTATAACTCCCGAGCCCGATGGGAAGCGGGTCCCGGGCCTCTAGACCTTGTTTCTCAAAACCAGATTAATGTGGTGCATTGAGTTTGGACGATCAAAATGCAGAACGTCACAAATAAGATCACACCGATGAGTGAGGCCCGGACGCGCACTGTTCCAATTCGTTCAAATTGATTCTTAGATGATTTGCTCCGGGATTGGCAAGTTTCTCGCTGACGTTTGATCTCCCAGAAGTTCCGGCGTACGGTCAGAGCTTTTCCGTCATGCGATCCACGGATCGTAATTCAGGAAACAAGCGCCACCAAATAGCTGCAACTGCGATGGTAATGCCGCCTCCAAGCAGAACTGAGGGAACCACACCCACGCCCGCAGCCATCAGACCGGCTCGAAAATCTCCGAGCTCGTTTGAAGTATTAATGGAAACTGAGTTGACGGAGCTGACCCGGCCGCGAATTTCGTTCGGCGTGGCCAGCTGCACGAGACTGGAACGGATATACACACTGACCATGTCGGCACCGCCGTATACGGTCAATGCGACGAGGGATAGCCAGAAGCTTGTGGACAGACCGAAAACGATAATGGCCGCCGAAAATATGAGCAAGAAAATAAAGAACAGCGGACCTGCAGGCCTCAGGTCATCAATCTTCATGAGGACAAACCCCACCAGTACAGCGCCTATTGCAGGCATGGAACGCAGAATCCCCAGCCCTTCCGCTCCGACATTCAGGATATCACGGGCGAATACAGGTAGCAGTCCGACAATCGTGCCGAACAGAACCGCCATCAGATCAATGGATATGGCACCGAGTACGATTTTTTTGTTCCATATATAAGTTATGCCCTCAAATAGGGATTGAATGGAAAGCGGCGAAGTCTGCTTGACTTTGAGGGACTGCCTGATAGCCAGAGGGAGTAGGGCAGCGGCAACAAACAGACAGGTAATAATCAGATAAGTCAGGGCCTGGGACACTGCCAGTATCAGGCCTCCAAGGGCAGGACCGGCAAACTGGGCGATTTTATGTATGGACGTCGAATAAGCGATGGCTTTCGAAAATTGTTCCCGGCTTACAATATTTGGCAGGATCGCTTGGCTTGCGGGTTGGAAGAATGCTCTGGCGACACCATGCAGGACCAGGATAAGAAATATCGGAAGAACTGAAGATCCGGCACTCAGCGTATAGTAAAGCAGCAAACAAGTTGCAACGGCGTGCAATCCTTCGCAGGCAGATAGGACAAAACGGCGATCAAAACGATCCACGATAATACCGGAGAACAAAAACAAGCAAAGAACTGGTGTAAATTGTGTCAGCCCGATAATTCCGAGATCAAGCGGATCGCTTGTTAGATTATAAACCTGCCAACCGACTGCGACAGTCAGCATGTTCGTCGCGGCCGTGTTGGCGACACGCGCCAGCGTATAGAGAACAAAATTCTTTTGACGGAGAAGTTGGATATTTATAATTCCTGATAATTAGAATTTGATCTATGAGATTTGCGAGACAGTATCCCCTCTACTCGGCATTCGGGAAGAGCGTTCGGTAACCGAATGAATCCTTGCAGTCATATGTTTCAGGTCGAACCCTGAAGTCAGGACTGCAATTTCAATTCTTTTTCATGAGCTTACGTTTTGAGGCCCGCATTCCAGAATATGGCAAAGCAGCGGATTTGAAGACCGGAATGCTTATAAGGAAATGAATGGTTTCTGGCAATACGGACATACAAATTTCGCTTGTCGACTGCCAGAGCCTGCAGAAAACACCGACTGCGACGAAGAATCCTTTGAAAATATGTTCCTTAGCCTATAACTGGATGTTGTTCTTATGCATTTTGCGCAGTGCAATAAACTGATTTGAAGGAAGAGAGCCAATGTCCGGCAGAAATATTACGCCATCCGAGGAAGAAACACTCATTCTTGATGCGGTGGATCAATTTCTAGAAAGGGATGTTCGACCTTATGTCCACGATCTTGAAGCGCGGGACGAATATCCGAGGGAGATTGCGGACAAGCTGGCTGACCTGGGATTGTTCGGGGCAACGATTTCACAGGACTATGGCGGACTTGGACTTTCCGCAACCACGTTTGCAAAAATCACCGAGAAGGTCGCTTCCGTGTGGATGTCGGTTGGCGGAATCTTTAATTCTCACCTTATCATGGCGGCGTGCGTGGAACGGCATGGTACCGAGGAAATGAAACAGAAATACCTTCCCTTGTTTGCCACAGGGGAACTTCGTGGAGCCGTTGCCCTCACGGAACCGGATTGCGGAACCGCCCTGCAGGGTGTTCGAACCCGAGCCGAGAAAGATGGCGATTCCTACGTGATCAACGGTTCCAAGATGTGGATTACCAATTCCATCGAAGGGAATATTATGGCCGTATTGGTCAAAACAGACCCGAGAACCGAACCCGCGCACCGGGGAATGAGCCTGGTACTCGTTGACAAAGAGAAGGGTTACAAGCCTTCAAAATTGCATAAGCTCGGTTACAAGGGAATCGATACCGGTGAAGTTCTGTTTGAAGACATTCGTGTCCCGCAGTCACACCTGATAGGAGAATCTGAAGGACGAGGATTGCAACAGATTCTCAGTGGCCTGGAGTTGGGACGTATCAACGTTGCTGCGCGCGGTGTCGGGCTGGCAAAAGCTTGTCTGGATGAAGCGCTTGTTTATGCACAGAATCGCAAAACGTTCGGCAAGCCGATTGCCCAGCATCAGGCGATACAGATTAAGCTTGCAGACATGGCGACACGGGTTGAAGCCAGCCGATTGCTGGTTCAACAGGCAGCCCTTGCTTATGACACTGGACAGAGATGCGATATGGAAGCCGGAATGGCCAAACTTTTCGCAACGGAATCGGCACTTGAGAATGCCACCGAGGCCATGCGAATCCATGGTGCTTACGGATATTCGAAAGAGTACAATATCGAGCGCTACTACCGGGATGCGCCACTTTTGGCGATCGGCGAGGGAACAAACGAATTGCAGCGCCTAATCATTGCACGTCAGTTGGTTGAACGAAATCCTGCATAGAAGGTGAAAGTCAATTCCTTAGCTGACCGCTTATCCAACTCGGTATCGTCGTGCCTACAACTCAAGTCACGACTAACATCGGGATGGTGTCAGCAGCCTTTTTTCTGCCAGCGTGCCTTACCGCCGACATCGATATGGATGTGATTGCATTTTCCAGAATAAATGCCGACACCACCACTGTGGTTCTTGGCCAACCAGCGATAAGCGGCCCATTTATTATTGATCTTGAAATCCACGGCCTTGCAACTCGCATGTTTGGATCTCCGACCCGTTCCCCTGATTTTGGCACCTTTGCGGTAGGTAGAGATGACTTTGACGCCGCCAAATTTGGAACTGAGCTGACTTAGACGGGATTTGAGAGAGGAAGGAAGGCAGCCTGTCGAAGCGGCCGAAGCCGATTGGGAGGCGAACGCAGCAATAACAAACGCAACTGCGAAGACGACACTC
The DNA here is from genome assembly GCA_051009705.1 of Methyloligellaceae bacterium. GTDB lineage: Bacteria > Pseudomonadota > Alphaproteobacteria > Rhizobiales > CAYWUX01 > JANQOC01. The sequence continues at coordinate 7,595 of JBPCWG010000477.1, forward strand.
ATCGTTTTCATAAGAACTCCTGAATTCTGGGGGGATGAAGCGCTGGGGAGCGGCAGAGGTCTGGCAACAGGTCAGACTTCGGATTGAGACTCACTAGGTTTTATTAAAACTATAAAA
>JBPCWG010000478.1:0-4665 GCA_051009705.1 Methyloligellaceae bacterium
GCCAATCGGAGTGTGATCTTTGTCATCGCACCCATTGTCCTGTTGGTTCTCTATATCCTGGCGAAGCTTGGGACACGAAAACGCGAAACGACAGCGGCACCAGGATCTGAGGAAACAATGAGCCGGGAAAAGTTCGAAGCCCCGGAACAGCCGCAGATGCCGGACCCCACGGCGCGTGAAATTGAAACAGAGCGCGACAATTCCGATGGCGATCACGCGCGCAGAAAGAAGACCGCGACGCAGACTCAAACCGGCGCGCGCGACGATGCTCCGGGAAAACCCCTTTCGCCACAGGAGCCGGCAAGTTCGGATCCGAAGCCGGAATCCTTTGGCGGGGCAGAGCCGTCGAGAGAAAAAGGGGAAAGCGCGAAGCCGATCGTTGCCGAGCCTCGCAAGTCCGTTGAGGCTCCGGTAGAAATTCAGATGGACCAAATGAAAACCGGAAGCGCACCCGAAGAAGAACTTATGGATGACGCGCTTGCACAAGAAACGATCGCGGAAGAAGCCGGAACGGAGGAAGAAGGCCACTACTACATTGCCGAAGTATTTTATGCGACGGATCGGGAAAAATCCTCGGATGAGAAAGACGTCTTCGGGACGGATCGTGCCGCCAGTGGGGCACTCAATCACGGTCTGGCCCATGTCTCTATCCCGAAAGCCCATGAGGCTGGTGTCGTCGAGCAACCGAAATGGTATCATCATGTCGTCGGAGTTGCTGACGATCCGGAACGGTTTTTCAAAATCCAGGACATCAAGGATTTCGACGAGCAGACTTTTTATCGCCGCGTCGATGCCTTTCAGGCAGCTCGTGGAAGCCGTGAGGCATTTGTCTTCATTCACGGCTATTGCAACACCTTTCAGGACGCGCTCTTCCGATCTGCACAAATGACCTTTGATATGTCGTTTTCAGGAGCCTGTCTGTGTTACAGCTGGCCCTCAACCGGTAAGATAAGTTCCTACCTGCGGGACGGTGAGAATGCCAAATGGTCAGTGCCTCACCTGGAAGATTTTCTGATGAAACTCTCATCCGTGCCTCATATCGATCAACTCCATCTCGTCGCCCACTCCATGGGCAATCAGGTTCTGGTCCGGGCCATGGAAAATCTTCAGCTCAAGGGACAGGAAACACGCTTCAATCAAATTCTGCTGACCGCACCCGATATCGATGCCGGTGTGTTTCATCAGGTACATGACAAGATCACGTCCATGGCGGACAGGGTGACGCTCTATGCGTCCCGGAATGATCGGGCTCTCAAGGCGTCCGGAGATTTTACCGATTTTCCGAGACTTGGAGACATCAGCGAGGGGATATTTATTTCCGATGGCATTGATACGATTGATGCGTCAGATGTCGACACGGACTTATATGGCCACAACTATTTCGCCGGTAGCGACAGCGTCCTAGACGATATCCGCCGACTCATGGATGACGGAGCACCGCCCCCGGAACGAGAAAACATCCGACAGTTGCAGGATGACAATGGCCGGATTTACTGGCTATTGGACAAATAGATCAATACTCAAGGAACTCGGAATTCCAGCAACCGAAACACCGGTCAAGTGGTGAAGAACCTGCTGAAGCTTTACGGCCTATGAGATATGGAGGCTTTCTTAATCGAAAGTTGTACAACTTTGGTTCTCAGCCCAAAGCCTTAAGAGATTGGTTGAATTGTTTCGCCAAAATTCGTCATTTAGGATTTTTCGCATCTAATTAGAGTTCATTGGGGCCACACATTCAAATGCCGACTAAAACCAACAATAAAAAATCGAACTGGGTTATCCCTTTAGTGGGCATTGCGCTGCTTTTATTGATTGGCTTTCTGCTACCCTGAGCCGATTGTTGCTATCGCACGAAGTGGCTGCAAATCCCTGAAATTCTCAGGCAATTACATGCGCCTGAATCGTAATCAGTTCATCGAAGCTCACGATAACGTTTACATGGCCGGGAATCACTGTTAGTCCGGTCTCATCAAACAAGTGAGTGAGAGCCGACGCTCTCTGTTCTGATTCCTCTCTCTGTCGGGGCGTTCTCGACAAAGATCGTTGGGCGTTTTTCATCACATCAGCACATTGGATCGAATAATTTGGGTATTCTCAGTTTTGCAATTCTGGCCTTGGTCGCCTTTGTTTCGGCACTGATTCAATCAGCTACCGGGTTTGGATTTGCGATATTCGCCATTCCAATATTCCTGGTCGTTCTCAATTCACTGGCAGCCGTGCAAATTATTGCCGTCGCCAATTTTGCCCTGTCTATCGTACTCCTGCCCTGGCTGTGGAGAAATGTTCCCAAAAAACCACTTTTCGTTCTCGTCGCGGGGAGCACCATCGGCTTTCCGATCGGATTATGGCTGTTCCTGAATTCAGATGTGACCATCGCAAAGTTGGTGGCCGGTGCCATTATCACCTTTATGGCGGTCTTTCTCGGCATCCGCGAATTTCGCAATCGCGGCAATGGCGATAATGACGGTACTGTATTCGACTTCAATAACCCCATAACCCTGAGCGGTCTTTCCATTGGGGTGATTTCCGGAATTCTCGGCGGAGCTCTTGCCATGCCGGGACCGGCGGTCATGATCTATTTTATATCAATCCGTGTTGCAAAAGCCGAAGCCCGGTCCATTACCCTGACCCTGTTCGCCTACTCTTATGGTGTAATCGTTCTCCTGCACACCCTGTGGGGCGGTATGAACCAGTCCACATGGCTTCAGGCGTTGCAGTTCATCCCCTTTGTGTTTCTGGGGGCGTGGACGGGAAATATAGTGTCGCGGAAGTTGAGCGAGGATGGTTTCAAGATCGCTGTTCTTCTAATACTGGCAGTTTCCGGATTTTATGCGGTTTGGACGGCACTTTGAGAGGTCGAAAACGAAAAAAACCTGATCTAAGGACCAGGTCTTTCTCATACAGGAACACCGGAGATAGTGTTTCGCTTTCTATGGAATCTTTACCCTAATCAGAGGCTCTTCATTACGTTGCCAAGCATCAGTAACCCATAAGCAATAATCGCCAGCCAGAATGTCTGATCGATAATCAGAGATGGAATATTCGGGACGATATTCAGTTTATCAACAACCGCCAGAACAGCGAGAAATAATGCCAGAAAGAATATAAATACTTTGGGTGTGCTGAATTTCACGGAATCATCTCCTCTGCTGTTGCTTCGACGTGCTTGTCTCGCCATTCTTTGCCCCCAACCCAATTGAATGTCGTTTTAACAAATTCAAGATCTACCGGATCAACAACCAGACGCCCCCGGAGAAGGATCAGACGCTAACTGATTCTTAATTTTTGAAAAAGAAGTACGGCATTCGTCAGCAGATTCTTCAACAGTTTACCGCACACACAAATGTCCGGTGCCTGAACGGTTGTGAAAATTCTTGCCGGAATTCGGGAAAATGGAGACGTCGTGGTGGCTTAGAGCCCGCGAACCAGATTTCCGATCATCAGAACCGCATAAGCCAAAATCGCCAGCCAATACTCCTGATTGGGAAAATAGTGCGGTATGGGAACACCAAATTTAGGAACCAGGGCCAGAAGGGCAATGACCAGGGAAATGAGAAAAATAAAGATTGTTGGTGCATTTAGTCTCATGAGGTGTGCCTCCCAAGGCTTGGTTGTTGCGAATCGAACGCGTTTTGTCGATGCCCGCCGAAAGTAAACCGACTCCATGGCGAAATTCAATACTGTTCGCAAGCAAGGAATATAAGATGAAATCCGGCCCGGCTCTTACCCGGCTTTCAGAGGTCAGAAATAATGCCTTTCCGGACTAGAGATGTTGCTGCTTTGAAGCCGCTCGCTCAGGTGCCTCGAGTTCTGGAATACTCTCGGCTTCGACAACGAACCTCAGGGGGCCCTGGGCGGTTGTCTCGAACGGCCAGCAGGTTACCAGGGCCAGGTTCTTCCCCTGTGCATCCGGATCTATGCCGGAATTGTCCCAGTTGACAATTTTCATGCGCTTCACCGAGTAGGTACGGATTTCACCGAGCTTGTTTTTAACTGTGATCTCGTCGCCGACAGCGAGATGCTTCAGAAAAGTGAAGTGAGTATCCCGGTGGGCCGCAATTACGGAAGTACCTGTGGTGCCGGGGTCTGCCGTGTTCGAAACGTGACCCGGGCCAAAAGCCATGGCTTCACCGCTGACATCGTTGAGAACAACAGCGCTGAGACCCAGACGCGGTACGGTGAGTTTGGCGACCGGCCAGGTATCCGCCCACGTCCATGGTTTTGTGGCTTTTTCCTCGACAAGGGCACGCTCCCAGGCATTTTCCAGCAACATCTGGGCCATCTGGGCTTTCGCCTTGATGTAGAGCCCCTGGCCGATTTGGGACAGCCCGAATATTGTCAGGGAAACTATGGCAACCAGTCCGATGCGTTCCCCGAGACTGCAACTTCGGAGGAGTGAGAGGGCTTTCATCCAAATTTTCTGCATGTGTGTCACGAGATGGGTCTCCGTGTCATTGAGCGTCGAACCCCGGAACTTGTCCGGAGTTGTCGCCAGAAGAATATCGTTAATCCGCTCATGGCCGCAAACAATATGCACAATAGTCCAATCAAAATTTTCTGATCCGACTGTGTGGAAGCCTGGGGTAGCAGCACTTTTCGCATCAGGGGATTGCTCGCGTGTCGAACCTGGGGTTCGTTTTCTGCGACTTTCATGAGCCTGTTCAA
>JBPCWG010000479.1:0-8204 GCA_051009705.1 Methyloligellaceae bacterium
GGTAAAAAGAGCGGCGGAGTCTTGGATGATATTGCCGAAGCCTTTCGAAAATTGCCTGTGCCGGTAATAGGTCGCATTCATCAGGGCGCGTTCATCCTGGATATCCGCTGTCTCGAAGAAGATAAGATCTTCGCTTCCCAACTCGACCAGTTAAACCTGAACACGGGATCCTAGCCTGTGATCATTGCGACCGCCGGACATATTGATCATGGCAAGACAACCCTCGTGGCGGCACTGACCGGCGTTGAGACCGACAGGCTGCCAGAGGAAAAAAGCCGTGGATTGACTATCGACCTCGGATTTGCCTATGAACCCGTCGAAGGCGGGCCCGTATTGGGCTTCGTCGATGTCCCGGGACACGAGCGGTTCGTCAAAAACATGCTGGCTGGCGTATCGGGGATAGATTTTGCCTTGCTGGTGATCGCTGCCGATGACGGCATTATGGCCCAGACAGAGGAACATCTGGCCATACTTGACCTTCTGAACGTGAACAAGGGGGCGGTGGCCCTGTCGAAGTCCGATGCTGTTGATGCGTCCCGCTTGGATGATGTGGAAGCTTCCATTCTATCTCTGATTGATAATTCAACCCTCAAGGGAGCACCAATATTCCGCGTTTCCGGTCTTACGGGAGACGGAATAAGCGAGCTCAAATCTTTTCTTGAAGAGCAGGCACGTTCACACAAATCCCGGGATCAGAGCGGCAAGTTTCGCCTGGCTGTTGATCGCTGTTTCTCTATGACTGGTGCCGGCCTGATTGTGACGGGGACAGCATTTTCCGGCAATATAGACATTGGCGACCAGTTGACGATCGCCCCTCAGGGACTATCGGTGCGTGTTCGCGCTCTGCATGCGCAAAACATCAAAAGCGAACAGGGTCAGGCAGGACAGCGACTAGGGATCAATCTCACTGGGCCGGGATTGAAAAAAGCAGATGTCCATCGTGGAGACTGGCTTCTGGATCCTTCCTTGGCGCAGCCGACCCAGAGGCTGGACTGCCGGATCCGTTTTCTTGCGAGTGAAAAGAAATCATTAAAGCACTGGACGCCTGTACACCTTCATTTGGGTGCCAAGGAAGTAACAGGCCATGTCGCGGTGCTTGAGGGTAAACCTCTTTCGCCGGGCGAACGCGGGCTTGTTCAGCTGGTCCTGGACAAGGAAATTTGTGCCGTTCACGGAGATCGCTTGGTGCTCAGAGATTCCTCTGCCCAGAGAACAATCGGTGGCGGTAGAGTCCTTGATCCATTCGGCTTGCCTCGCGGGCGTTCGAGGCCTGAAAGACTTGAGGTCCTTCGAATTCTGGAGCGAAATTCACCGCATGAAATATTGCCAGATCTGCTTGAGAATACACCTTCCGGTGTTTCATTGAACCGATTTTCCAAGGCAATGAATCTGGATGCGAAGTCCCTTTTCCACTTGCTGGAGCAAACCGATCACATTCAGGCAGGCGGTGAAGAAGAGGCTGTCGCCTTCTCAAAACTGCACTGGCAGGAAATTCAGAACAGGGCATTGGAAATTGTTCAACAGGTTCAGCGCGATTCGCCGGGAGAACCAGGCATACCGGAAGATCTCTTGCGACGGCGTATTAAGCCCCGCCTGTCACCGGCGGTTTATCGCTCACTGGTCATAGCGCTTCTGGAAGCCAATGCGCTTAACCGCAATGGATCGCATCTGCACACACCGGATCACCGGATTGAAATGAGTGCGGCGGATCAGACTTTGTGGACGAAGATTGAGCCGCTGCTGCAGGAGGATGGATTTCGGCCACCGGTGATTCACGATATTGCCGAGACCGTAGGACAGGCGCCAAAATCGGTTGCCGGATTTCTCGCCCGTGCCGAAAAGTTCGGACTGGTGTGCAAAGTTGCCGACAACCGGTTTTTCCTGCCCCACGAGGTGCACGAACTTGCAAATATTGTCGAAGTTCTCATCACGACATCCGGTAGACAGGAAATGAGCGTTGTCGAATTTCGGGATGCGGCTGAAATCGGTCGCAATCTCGCAGTTCAGGTGTTGGAATTTTTTGACAAACGAGGGTTAACGGCCCGCAGGGATAACTCCAGGCGTTTGCTAAAGCCTGTCGCCGAGATATTTGGCAGTGAAAGTACGGAATAGTATCACGTTAACCATTGGCCGCGCACGCCGAATACTCAATCCGCGCCGGACTGCCATCCCAAAAATATTAAGATTGTCTCGAAATTGTTTTGACGAAAGTTAATCCCATATGATTTGTTCATTCCAGAACACAAGAATTAAGGATTTTACGGAATGAAATTAATTTTCGCCGTTATTGCCTATCTGGTCTTTATCATGCCCAGCTTCGGGCAAGCGCCGGACTGCAACCATCAGGGACTCTCCTATTCCCAGGGAGCTGTAATATGTTCCACATCGCTGGGGAGCAAAGAAATTCGGGCAGCGGTCTGTAATGCGAATGGGATTTGGGAGCTGAAACCGGATACGCTTTGTCTTCAGGGCTGCGTTTATGCCGGTACCAATTATTCGGAAGGCGCCCAGGTTCGCATAGCAGGGACAAATACGAACCCGCGTGTGATTACCTGCACCGAAGGTCAATGGACGAAGTAGACCCGCCGCTTTCCATCAATCGAAGCGTTTGAGTTTATCGCGCATGGTGCGGAGCCATTTTGTTCGCCAGGCTCTGCCAAGATTGAGCGCATGTGCGAGTTCGTCCTCTCTGAGGATACCTGTCCCGTCACAATCAATGCATCCCCGGCGTGGTTTTTCACTGCCAAATCCCGTGCATTCGCAAATGCCCCAGTCCAGAATTGTTTCCGTGACTTCCTTGTAGGCTTCTTCGGGAGTTCTGCCGCTTTCGATGAGGGCTTTCGCTTGTCGGATGAGATCCTGCATGAATGTATATCTGTTGCGTGTACGTTTGCTGTTTGTGGGAAGTATATTCGCGAGTTCTATATATTCGTCAAATATTAAATGGCAGCAACTGGATGGAAAAATTCGAACACAGGTTCAACGGACTATCGTGATTGTTTTAGCGGCGCGCGTGACAGCTGTGTACAGCCACCGTGTCTTGTGTTCCCGGAATGCGAAGCTTTCATCGAAGAGGACAATATCGTCCCATTGGGAACCCTGGGCTTTATGGGTCGTCAAAACATATCCGAAGTCGAACTCATCACTGTTGCGGCGTTCCGGCCAGGCAAGTTCTTCCTGGCGACCCTGAAAAAAATGCGGCCACACACGGATTCGTACCTGTTTGGATTTTGGCGGTGCCGGATCGGGGAGAACATACATCTGCAGGCGTCCGCGTTTATCTCTCCCTGTTGACTGCACATCCCACAGGCTGCCGTTGAGCAGACCTTTTTTCTTGTTATTCCTGAGGCAGATCAGGCGTTCGCCGGCCTGGGGAAACTGGCCTTCAAAGTTCTTCAGTTCGCGCATTCGCTGGTTGTATCGGGTTCGGGTTATATTGCGTCCCACAAGGACCTGATCCGCATTCAGAATATCTTCAGACTGAAGGTCCGAACGGGATATCACCCGGCTGTCCTCATAGCGTCCATAGTCAAGATCGAGCCCTTCTCGCACATCCATGGACATGGCAATAATGGGATTGTCTCGCGCCTGCCGGTGAACTTCCGTGAGCAGGATATCCGGTTCATCCTCTGTGAAAAAACCGCCGCCCTTGACCGGGGGAAGCTGCGCCGGATCCCCGAGGACGAGAACGGGCTTGCCGAACGACAGGAGATCGCGACCCAACTCCTCGTCGACCATAGAGCATTCATCGATGATCACGAGTTCGGCGTCATTAACGACACTATCCCTGTTCATGGAAAAAACCGGTGAGGCTTCACTGCTTTCCGATGGACGATAAATCAGACTGTGAATCGTAGATGCCCCCGAGCACCCCTTGTCGCGCATGACCAGGGCGGCTTTGCCTGTAAAGGCCCCGAAGACAACCTGACCGTCAACACCTTCCGCCAGGTGACGCGCCAGTGTCGTTTTCCCGGTACCCGCATAGCCAAAGAGGCGGAACACCGGGGCTCCACCATGCTTGAGCCAGTCGGATACGGCTTTTAAGGCTCGATCCTGATCAGGTGACCACAACATAAGGTTGCTCCAGACAAATTGGAATCATTGGTATCCTACTGATCTATAGATTCTGTCACCATGGTCAAACAAGTTTGTGTCGCGACATCCAATTTAGTTTTGTGCTCCGGCAAATGGGTAAATTATCGATCGATAAACAAATAATCGACGTACTTCTCATTAGTTGCTACTCTTCTGTCAAATTGACATTATGGAATACTAGAAATTCAACCATATCCATCGCGGCTAGGGAGATAATCATGGAACAGATGTTTATACAATCAGAAGAACAACAGGCGATTGTGGAAACGGTACGTCGTTTTGTCGAGGATTACATCAAAGTCACCGCCCCGGAACTTGATGCCAAAGTAGATCCTGAAGAAGGATTTTCCTGGGAAATGGTTGAAAAAGCAGACGAATTGGGCATTCGCACGATGACTTTGTCTGAAAAATATGGCGGACTTGGAGTCGATTCCCTGACCACGGCGATGGTTGTCGAAGAACTGGCGCGGGGAGATCTCGGCACATCGGTTGTCATGGCCCAGACGCTGAAACTCGCGCAGATCATGGAAAAAGCGCTGACTGATGATCAGAAAGAGCGCTCGCTCGAGCTTTTCAAGGACGATCCCCGGGGATGCCTGGCAATTGGCATTACCGAACCTGACAATGCATCGAATTATTTTCTTAAAACCCCGGTTCCTTTTCGCACGACAGCGGAAAAAACAGACGGTGGCTGGGTTGTCAACGGTATGAAACACTTCATTTCCAACGGTAATGTATCTAGTTTCTACCTGCTGTTTGTTCAGACGGAAAAAGGAAAACCAATGGCCGAGGGGGCCACATGTTTCCTGCTGGAGAAGGGCCGGGAAGGATTCACGATTGGTCGCGTCCATGACAAGATGGGGGAACGGACCGCCAACAATGCCGAGCTTGTTTTTCAGGACTGTTTTATTCCCGACGGGAATGTTGTCGGCGAAGTGGGCAAGGGCTTCGATCTCCTCGCCGAATTTTTCCCGCAAAGTAATGCCTATGCCGGCGCCAGTATTCTCGGTGTTGCAGTCGCCCTGTATGAGCGGGCAACAGAGTGGGCCAAGGTGCGCGTCCAGGGTGGTAAACCGATTATAGAGCATGACGGCATTCGGGCGCAGTTGGCGGAAATGAAAATGCTAATTGACGCCTCCAGATCCTATATTCACAGGGCCACTTATCTCGCTGATAACCAGGAACAGGGCTGGGACCCGACGCTGGGTGTGTTACCCAAGGCCATGGCGTCCCAGGCGGCGTGGAAAATTGCCACCTGGACCATGGAAATTCATGGGGGGCATGGCTTCATGAAGGAATTCGGCGTTGAGAAACTCCTGCGGGATGCCGCCGCGTTTCTGCATTCGGACGGGGTTAACAGAACTCTGTTCCTGAAAGCGGCACACATGATTCACGGTTGGCCGGAGCAGAGCTAAGATGCACTGAATTTCGGTGCAGAAAGCTGTTTCACTTAAAAAGAATCCCGGGCAGGGAGGGGACTGCCGGGAAATTCTTATCAGATAGGTTCATCAAGCCGGGACAGGAATTTCTGTATTGCAGTCGTGTAATCCGATTTACGCGTCAGGCGATCCATCATATCCCCAGGAGCAATATTCTGCAGATCTGTCGGAGCCGTCCCGGATTTAAGAGCAGACAAGGCCTCGTAAAGAGCGAGGACCGAAGCTGCGAACGGCCGGTGCCCCTGTAAGCTTATGCGTACGTTGCGCGAGGTAAGGTAGGACAAATCGGCAATTTCCGGAGGCGTACTTCCGAGTATAAGGGGAATGGACACAACATCTGCGAGTTGATCCAGTTGTTTCCGCGTTTTGACGCCAACGAGGAAAATCGCATCAACTCCGACAGTTTCGTAAGCCTTGATTCGCGCGCAGGCATCGTCAACGGAGGAGAGAGCCGGCGCGCTGGTTCTGCCGCAAATGACGAGATCGGTATCCTTTCGGGCCGCGAGGGCAGCCCGCATTTTTCCGACGCCTTCTTCGAGATCAATGAGTTGCGCTTTCTCGCGAGAGTCGAATTGTTTGGGCAGGATCGTATCTTCGATAGAGAGTGCCGCAACACCGGCCATCTCCAGCTCATCCACGGTTCGCATAACATTCAGCGCATTGCCATAGCCGTGGTCGGCGTCAACGAGCAGGGGCAGATCACAGGCGCGGCTGATGCGTTTGACCTGATCTGCAAACTCGGTCAGGGTCAGTACGATTAGATCCGGTGCGCCGAGCACGGCGAGTGAAATCGTTGAACCACCTATGATACCCACATCATACCCGAGTTCCTGGGCAATTCTGCCGGAAATCGGATCGTAAACGGAGCCCGGATTTATGCAATTATTGCCTTTAAGAATTTTTCGGACTGCTTCACGTCTCTGCGTCCATCTTCCCGACATAGATAGCCTGCTCTTTCCCTGAGTTCCCTTGGCGGGCAATTGACTCCGGAGAATTCAATATTGCCGTTAATCTTCAAAGGACTGAATAAACCGGAAATTATCCCTTGTACTTTAGAATAATTTCTTGGAAAAACAAACTACGTCCCTCACTGGTCAATCAGAAGGAAAACGGTTCGTGCCTTCCCTTTCTCAACCTTTTTCAGCAATGCAACCGGCTTATGATGTCGTGGTGATCGGATCAGGATATGGGGGTGGCGTTGCCGCGGCGCGATTGTCTCAAGCCGGTCACAAAGTATGTGTCATTGAACGCGGCAAAGAATATCAGCCTGGTGATTTTCCAGCGCGTTTTCCTGAATTAAAAAATGCCCTTCGTATAAGAGGCGGGAAAGCGGATCTGGGACCGGACACGGCGCTCTACGATTTTCGTGTTGGCTCTGATATCCATGTGCTTACCGGAAGCGGTCTGGGTGGCGGGTCCCTTATCAATGCCGGTGTCGCCATGCGACCGAAATTGGGCAATCTCGACAGTTCAAGCTGGCCACAGGGTCTATTAAACGATCCGCTGTTGGAAACCGGGTTTCAGGAGGCGGAAAAGGTTCTCGCTCCAGAAATCTGTCCGGCGACCGCGACGCTTGACAAATTTAACTCTCTGACAAACTCCGCCGGGATCCTGGGCAGGAATGCTGAACCAGCGGCCATGACCATCAGTTTTTCGGATCGCAGGAATGCATTTGGAACCGAACAGAACGCCTGTACATTGTGTGGCGACTGCTGCTCCGGATGCAATGTAGGCGCAAAAACCACTGTAACTTCCACCTATCTCGCAGAAGCGGTTCGGCATGGTTGTGCAATATTTTCCGAGGTTCAGGCAAAATATTTCGAACGCCAGGGAACCGGATGGCAGTTGATACTCGAGACTTCCGGAGACAAGGAGTTTGAGACCGGGCAGAAGACCCGTACCCTTGAGGTAAAGAATATTGTGCTGGCTGCCGGGACGCTGGGGACGACAGAGCTGTTGTTCAGATCCCGGGACAAAGGACTGGCGCTTTCAGATCGACTGGGTCAGGGATTTTCCGCCAACGGAGATATGATCGCTTTTGCCTACGACAGTGATTCCGAAGTTAATGCCATTGGTGTTGGTCATCCGGCAAAGCTCGAAGACACGAAAGTCGGTCCTTTTGTATCCGGCCTTTTTTCCGTTTCTGCCGGAAGCGGAAACGAATTTCTGATTCAGGATGGATCCCTGCCATCGTCATCAGCACCGCTTCTGCCTTTGTTTTTCATGGCCAATGGGCGCATTCTTGGATCTCTCCAGAGCCTTATAAAAGGCGTATATCAGGGTCCGATCGCACAAACCGAGATTTTTTTCATCGTCGGCCATGACAATGCCGGAGGGACGATCGAACTCAGCAATGGTAAATTGCATATTAGCTGGCCAAGTGTGCAGGATCAGGAAATCTATGGGGCCATTGAGGAGCAGTTACAAAAAATCGCCGACGCTAAGGGGGCCAGGTTGATTACCAATCCGCTGGCCAATACGGCGATGGGGCGCATTCCGGCCTCGACACACCCCTTGGGTGGTTGCCGAATGGGGGACACACTGGCGGAAGGCGTTGTCAATCACAAGGGGCAGGTATTTAACTCTGAAGGTGGCGTTTACAATGGTCTCTATGCGTGGGACGGGTCTATCATCCCCACATCGCTGGGTGTGAATCCGCTACTCACAATT
>JBPCWG010000480.1:0-2745 GCA_051009705.1 Methyloligellaceae bacterium
GCACCCACATTCCACCGGCCAGGTTTTGCAATTTGATCGGTGGAGAGTATTCAGCCAGATTGCTGGAATTCACGAGAGTAATACCGCGTTCTTTTGAATGCTCGAGTTCAGCGAATGACGTGAGCACGTTCAATTCCTCATCGGTCGTTGCAACAAACAGGCAGCCGCAATTGTCAATTCGTATTCCGGATTCTCGTGCTATTTCAAGCCAGAGATCACGGGTCCGCATGCTTCTTTCCAGACAAGGACCGGAAGTTTGAGCTATCGTTGCAACCATTCCAAAATTTCGGACTGACGCACCTCGACAAACATCGCCCCGTTCGATCACCAGAACCCGCAAATTTCGTTTGGCTGCGTGGAATGCGTGAGCTAACCCGAGTATGCCCGCGCCAACCACAATCACGTCAAACTTTCGCGTCATTTGCTGGTTCCGATGAGAATCTGAAATCCAGCTTAGATTACCGGAACCAGCCCTACAATGAGGAATGTCCGTTTCAGGTCAAACGCAGGGAGGCATTCTCATCCATGGCCCGTAGCGCCGACCGCATTCTTTTGCCTGATACCGCTGGATCTCTGCTGTGCGCGAAACAGCCGACATCAAGCTTGACCCATATCAAAGTCATGCCGGCAAGTTCTCCCTATACAGGCGTCAAACTGGACGAACCACAGGGAAAAATTTCATGGCTTTCAAAGATCTTCTAGTCCATCTTGACAATTCGGACGAATGTGAATTCCGCGTAAATGCGGCGGTGGCGTTGGCAAAACGCCAGAAATCGTCAGTGAGCGGTGTGGCTTTGGCGCTGGAATCAACCATTTCTACCTATATCGGCATCGATATTCCCTCAAGTCTCTCCGACACTCAGAAAGAACTTGTACAACAATCCGCTCGCAGTGCCGTAGAGAAGTTTGAAAAAGCTGCGGATGACGCCGGGGTGAGCCATTCCTCAAAGATCGTCAGTTGCGGAGCACCCAAGGCTCCGGCCGTACTCGCCTTTCATGCCCGCCATTCGGACATGGCCTTTCTGGGCCAACCCAATCCCGACAGTCCCGGCGCGCAATTTCAGGAATCCCTGCTCGAAGGGGTGCTTTTCGCGTCCGGCAGGCCCGTTTATATCGTCCCCTATATTGGCAGGCCCGATGCCAAAATCCGCAAGGCGGTCATCGCCTGGGACGGAGGCAAAAAGGCGGTGCGAGCTGTCAATGATGCAATCCCTCTGCTGCAAGGCCGAGGCGAAGCGATTGTGCTGGTTATCAATCCTGAAGAACGTCGCGAGGCGCATGGAGACAACCCCGGGGCCGATATCGCAGCTCATCTGGAACGCCACGGTGTGAAAGCCAAAGTCGAAATCCTGCCGCACGCAGAAATCTCAAAGGGCACTGTCATCCTGAATTACCTGTCGGATTCCGGTGCTGATCTGCTGGTCATGGGTGCCTTCGGTCATTCCCGGCTGCGGGAAAAAGCTTTCGGCGGCGCGACCGATACAATCCTGCACCAGATGACGGCCCCGGTTTTGATGTCCGAGTGAGGTTGGCGGGTTTTCCCTAACCCAAATGAGAAACCGGCAGGGTCAGCACTGCGGTAAGACCGCTGGGCTCGTGCTGCCGGATTGCCAGTTCGCCGTTGTAGATTTCAGCAATATCCCTGGCGATTGTCAAACCCAGGCCGGAGCCGGGGGAATGTTCATCCAGCCTTCCGCCCCTGGTTAGGATGAATGGCATTTCACCTGCCGGCACGCCGGGGCCATTGTCAGAAATGGTGATCTTGACCTTGTTATCTTCGCTTGTTGTCACGACGCGAACTGTATCTGCCGCCCATTTTCGCGCGTTATCGAGAAGGTTGCCCACCACTTCTTCAAAATCCACCGGGTCAATCTCGGCAATCAAATTCTGGCCGATGTCCAGCTGCCAATCTATCTCTTCGCCGCGGGGCATTTGTGCAAATGCGTTGATTAAACGTTCACACGCTGGTTTCAGCTCCGTTCCCTTGCTTAGCAGCCGGTTGTTGATACTCACATGACTTTCGGCGCGGGTCCGGGCAAGCTGGCGCTCGACATGGTTGTTCATTGCTGCAATCTGACGCTCGATTTCGGCGGCGGACTCTTTATTACCGCATTCATTGAGGGACCTTGCCTCAGCCTGCATGATCGCCAGAGGGGTCTTAAGGCCATGTGCCAGATCCGAGGCTCCTGATCTTGCCCGCTCGACCATGGCGCTTCTTTCCAGCAGCAGGTCATTGATCTGCCTTACAAGCGGTTGAACTTCACTTGGAAAATTGCCTTTCAGTGAATCTGACTTTTCGGCAATCATCTGGGAAAGACGGGTCCTTATTGTGCTGAGTGGACGCAGTCCGATCAAAATCTGCGCAGTCGATGCAGACAACAAAAACAATGCAAGCAATCCAACGACCAGCAATACTTGAGAACGGAAATCCACTATCGCTTTTTCCAGATCGCTTTGCTCTTGTGCCACGATCAGCTCGACCTGCTGAATTTCTTTACCGGAGCCTGGAATGACAATGCGCTTGATTGCCATCAGCTCTCCAACGTTCGAATTGATATCGCGATATCGCTCAACTTTTCCAGGTTGAACAACTGACGGTAATTCCATGATTTGGTCCCAAAGAGAGCGCGAGGTGAAAAGGCTTTGTGGTGTTCTCACCTGCCAGTAAAGGCCACCAAACGGCCGGTCAAACCTTGGATTATCGAGGGTTCCCGCTACGTTGATCTTATCATCATCACCGACTTC
>JBPCWG010000481.1:0-3254 GCA_051009705.1 Methyloligellaceae bacterium
CACGGGGGCTGCGCCAACCGCGTGAATAGCGCCGGGAACCGGAGCCAAGGTATAGGCGTTGGCGAGTATTTTGTCACCGGGCTCAACTCCCACCGCGCGTAACGCAATCTGGATGGCCTGCCCGCCCGAAGCCACAGCCAGGCAGTAACTCGCGTCCTGGTAGGCTGCATATTCTTCTTCGAGTAACGCTGTTTCACTGATTTCATCCGCGGCTGTATTGTAACGATGCAAGCGTCCGGATTTCAGTATCTCAACGACCTTGTCGATCCCTTGTTGAGGGATGGGCTCCTGCTGTGTAAAGGACTTCTTGAACCGTTTCATATCAGTCAATCATAGCTTTTCTCGCTGACGATACACAAAACCCATTGAGGTTGCAGCCGCGCAGTCGAGTATTGCATCGAATTCACATGCAATAGTTGTGTCGAAACTATTCTAAACTGCGATAGTCCGGAATGACATCGGTCAGTTTTTTTCGTCCAGAAATAAGATCCTGAATTGTCCCGGATTCCAGGGCAGGCCAGTCTGATGGCACCATTTCCACAAATGGTAAACGCAACCGTCCCTTGGTATCATCGACGCCTCCTTCGCGAACATAGCGACTGCCGTCATCGGTTCGGACCAGATGGTTCCAGGGTTGATCATGTCCGGTTGACTTTGCAATCAGCTTTCTTTGAGCCTGGCTTTCGACGATCGTCTGCGTCAGTTTATCGGGATCCCAATTTTTGAGACAGATCGCCAGCAATTCCGTTTCGACCTCATGGAAGGCCGCCTGAGCAGCGACATTGTTAAGCTCATCGGGATCATCCTCCATGTCGAACAGCATATTGGGATGTCCGTGAGTGTAATAAAACTTATAACGGCCTTTGCGCACCATGCGACAGGGAACGCAGGGTCCGATAGCGAGGTAATCGCAAATGGCCAGATCCGGACAACCTTCCTCATTACCTGAAAAAACTCCTGTCAGACTCCGTCCGTCCAGCCTGAACTGTGATAAGCAATTATCATCATAGGACGGATCGGCAAAATCTAGGAGGGTCGGCAGCAAATCGACAAGAGAAACGACCTTTTCGCAGCATCCTTTAGCCACTGTACCCGGCAAATTGAAAATCATCGGAACGCGGGCGGACCAGTCCCAGAAATGTTGTTTGAACCATAGGCCTCGTTCCCCGAGCATTTCGCCATGATCGGAAATGAAAATGATCAGCGTGTTGTCACGCAATCCCGTGCGATCGAGCGCTTCGAGAAGTTGGCCGATTTTGTCGTCGATGTAGGAAATCATCCCATAATAAGCATGTCGGGCACGGCGCAGATCATCCTCCTGCAGCCGGTGCCGGTGACGGCCGTGGGCAAAAAACAGCGCTTTGGAATGATAGTCGAGGTCCTCAAATGCCAACTCGGGCACAGCCGGCATATCGATTTCATCGGAGTCGTAGCGATCCCAGTAAGTATCCGAACACGTAAAAGGCGTGTGCGGATTGGTGAATGACGTCAGAAGAAAAAAGGGTTTCCGTTCCGGATCGCGTGCCAGGTCGTAAATTTTTTGAACGCTTTGATAGGCAACCTCGTCGTCAAAATCCTCCTGCAGGGTTCTGATCGAAGGACCGGATTCAACAACTCCGTTGAGGGCCGTACCTGAAGGTACAAATTGCGGACCGGCATTCCAGTCGGCAATCCATTTGAAAGTTGAGGGATAGACGTCTGTTGTCAGTCGTTCATTGAAACCATGGACCTGGTCAGGACCGATGAAATGCATTTTGCCTGAGAGAATTGTCTGGTAGCCGACCGATCTCAAATAGTGGGCCATTGTGGGGACACTTGCCGGAAGTTCACAGGCATTGTCAAAGGCATCAATATTGGCTGCAAGGCGTCCGGAAAGCATTGATGCCCGCGCCGGAACACAAAGGGGGAAATTCGTATAACAATTGTCGAATACGAGACCATCAGCCGCAAGCTTTTCCAGATTGGGGGTCTTACAGACGCGATTGCCATACATACTCAGGGCCTGGGCAGCCAGCTGATCCGCCATTATCAAAAGGATATTCGGTTGATCTGTCGTGCTCATCTCGGGTTCCAGTTTGTCAGGCATGACTTCAATTTTCCCAAATAAAGGAAAGGGTTACTGTTCCGATGACTTACCTGCAATTTTTTATTGATATTCGGCACTTTTCATTTATAACTAACATATGGTTATTAATACCACCGGGATCAGCGGACGTCCAGCGTCTTTACGGCGCGCTCATCGCTCAATGGCGCTCAGGGAGCTCTTTATCCGTGACGGCATTTCGCGAACAGCGCTAACAAAAGAGTTGGGCCTTTCACAAATGGCCACGACCCGGTTCATCCGGGATCTTATCGATGCCGGACTGGTCAGGGAGGCCGGGGAAGCCAGCAGGGATAAGGGACCCGGACGAAAACAAACCCTGCTGAAACTCAGGGAAGATGGACTCTACACAGCCGGAATTGTGCTGACCGCCTATGCAACGGAAGTTTCTATTGTTTCGCTTAATTTGGAAATTGTCGGTCACAAAAGAGTTCGCGTCACCGATATCAGCGATGCTGAGGGCACAATTCGAGAGCTTGCATTGGCCCTCCTCGGGCTCATAGATGAAAAAAATATTCCGCGATCCCGAATTTCCGGTGTGAGCCTCGCCGTCTCAGCAAATGTTGAACCCGGAACCGGTGTGATCTTCGGGCAAAACTATATCGGCTGGAACAAAGCGGATCTTCAGACACCTCTCGAGAAGATGCTGGAACTTCCCGTTATCGTCGAGAACATTGTCAATGCTCGCGCTCTGGCGGAAACGCTGACGGGGGCTGCCAAGGGGCAAAAAGATGTCGTCATTCTAAATATTGCGACCACGATAGGCGCTGCAATTATTCAGCAGGGTCACCTGGTTCGAGGGCAAAAATTCAGAGCGGGGCGCATCGGACACTTTAAATCCAGGAAAACCAAACTGACCTGCTCATGCGGGCGCAATGACTGTCTGAACTGCAATGTTACAGGCTGGTCGCTCCTGAATCGATTTAAGCTCATTGATGATATTTATAACCCGGCTCACGTCGTGCGCTATGCACGCCTTGTCGAAGAGATGCTCACAGGTAGCAAGGAAACAAAAAAATTCGATCGGGCTTTCCGCGAGGCAGGTTCTGCTCTCGGGGCCTCGATCCGATTGATCGACCAGCTCATAGAACCGGAATCAATTCTGCTGACCGGATCAGTAGCGCGCCTGCCCTATTATCGGGACGGTATTTTT
>JBPCWG010000482.1:0-3363 GCA_051009705.1 Methyloligellaceae bacterium
AACAGTTCCGGTATGCCAATATTGTCAGCTCGACATATAGTTTGGCAACCATTCTTCGTGCGCTTTCTTAAGGGCTTTCAAGGATATGGTATCATTTTCGCCCAAGGTCAATTGTTCCGGCACGGTAATTCCGGCTAATCTCGCGGAAATATTGGCTTTTTTGGCCCGTGCCATGAGGCTCTGCGTTGCCGAGGCAGGTACCGTGACCACGTAGCGGCCTTGATCTTCACCAAATAGGAGACCATGGGCCGTATCTTCATCGGGGATCAGGATATCAGCACCGATATTGCCGCTGAGCGCCATTTCTGCCAGGGCGATGAGCAAGCCGCCATCGGAGCAGTCATGGACGGCGCTGACTTCGCCGGTAGAGATGAGATTTCGCACAAAATCTCCGGTTCGCCGTTCCGCTTCCAGGTCTACCGGCGGCGGGGCCCCTTCTTTCAGGCCTAGCAAATATGAGGCATAGATCGATTGCCCGAGATGGTTGTTTTCCTCTCCCAATACGATGATATTCTCGCCGATGTTTTTGAATCCGATAGAACACCTCTGGTTGATATCTTCCAGAAGACCGACACCGCCAATGGCCGGGGTTGGGGGTATGGCGCGTCCCATGGTCTCGTTGTAGAGGGAAACATTTCCCGATATCACCGGAAAGTCGAGGGCCAGACACGCTTGCCGCATCCCCTTTATCGCCGCTACAAACTGCCCCATGATTTCCGGGCGTTCCGGGTTTCCAAAATTGAGACAGTTGGTTATTGCCAGGGGATTTGCACCGGTGCAGGTGATATTGCGCCAGGTCTCTGCAACCGCCTGTTTGGCGCCTTCAAATGCATCCGCAAGGCAGTAGCGTGGGGTGACATCTGTCGAAATGGCAATTGCCTTTTGAGATCCGTGTATCCGCACCAGCGCCGCATCGCCGCCGGGTGGGATAATCGTATCCCCCATCACCGTATGATCGTACTGATCCCAGATCCAGAACCGGGAACAGAGATGAGGCGAATTCATCAGGCTTAAAAGAGCCTCCGAAAGACGTGATGGCGGCTCGAACCGGGATACAGAGAGAACAGGTTTTTTTTCCGTTTCTTCAAAAGGACGCTGATATTCAGGTGCCGAGTTGGCCAGCATCGAAACCGGCAGGTCCGCTTCCACGAGATTGTTGTGAGTGGCGATCAGGCGGCCGGTTTCCGTTGTCGTGCCGACGATTGCAAAATTTAGTCCCCATTTGTCAAATATTCGTTTGCCCTCAGCTGCCGACCCTGGACGCAGGATCATCAGCATCCTCTCCTGGCTTTCGGAAAGCATCATTTCGTATGCCGTCATATCCAACTCGCGCTGGGGCACTGTATCAAGATCCAGATCGATACCGACGCTGCCCTTGTCCGCCATCTCGACCGATGAGGATGTCAAGCCTGCAGCCCCCATATCCTGGATAGCAATAATGACATCCTGCTGCATCAGTTCCAGACAGGCTTCAAGCAGCAGTTTTTCGGTGAATGGATCTCCCACCTGGACCGTGGGGCGTTTCTCATCGGAATTCTCATCGAATTCCGCCGAAGCCATGGTGGCGCCGTGAATACCGTCGCGTCCCGTTTTCGATCCTACATAGACGACCGGGTTGCCGACGCCTGTTGCTGCGGAATAGAAGATCTTGTCAGTTCGTGCGAGGCCGACACACATGGCATTGACAAGAATATTCTCATTATAATCGGCATCGAAATTGGTTTCGCCTCCGACCGTCGGGATCCCCATGCAGTTGCCGTAGCCGCCAATACCGGCAACAACCCCATCGACGAGATGCCGGGTTTTCGGGTGTTCCGGCGCCCCGAACCGCAACGCGTTCATATTGGCAACGGGGCGCGCTCCCATGGTAAAGACATCACGCATAATACCGCCGACACCGGTTGCTGCTCCCTGGTAGGGTTCGATATACGACGGATGATTGTGGCTCTCCATTTTGAAGATGACGGCGTCACCGTCACCGACATCAATCACACCGGCGTTCTCTCCGGGACCCTGAATGACATGGGGGGCATCGACGGGCAGGGTTTTTAGCCAGAATTTGGAGGACTTGTAAGAGCAATGCTCGGACCACATGACTGAGAATATTCCGAGTTCAGTCAAAGAGGGGTGACGATCGAGAATATCGACAATTTTCTGATATTCTTCGGTGGTCAGACCATGTTCGGTGATTGTCTCGTCGGAAAGACGCTGATCCGACAGGGGATTGGAAGCGAGGGTCAATGCAAAACCTCCAGCAGGGATTCAAACAGGGGTTTTCCGTCCAGGCCGCCGAGAAGCTCTTCCGAGACCCGTTCCGGATGCGGCATCAGGCCGAGGATGCGACAGCTTTGGTCATATATACCGGCAATATTATTGCGGGAGCCCGTCGGATTTGACGCCGCGTCGGCCTCGCCATGAGCATTGGTATAGCGAAATGCCACCCGGTTCTCATTCTCGAGACGGTTCAGCGTTTCCTGGTCTGCAAAATAGTTACCGTCATGGTTGGCGATGGGAATGGTTATGACTTCTTTTTCCGTGTAATGCCTGGAAAAAATTGTGTCATTCCGCTCAACACGCAGGGAGAGATTGCGGCAGATAAATTTGAGTGTGGCATTGCGCATCAGGACACCCGGCAGCAGCCCCGTTTCGGTCAACACTTGAAATCCGTTGCAAATTCCCAGAATGGGCGTACCCCGATCAGCCAGGCGCATCACTTCCTTCATGATCGGGGAGTGGACCGCCATCGCGCCGGACCGCAGATAATCGCCGTAGGAAAAGCCGCCGGGAAGAACAATCAGGTCAGAATTTGGCAGGCTGGAGTCACCGTGCCAGACCATATCCGGCATCGTTCCTGAAATATTGCGCAGAGCTACCGCGACATCGCGGTCGCAATTCGAACCTGGGAAGACAACGACACTGGCTTTCATTGGCTTTTTAACCTCGCCCCCTTGAACTTAATTCCTGCACTTGAATTCTTATGGTACCTCGTCGCCTGTGCGGATTGGGGCCTGCCCGGATTCCGAAATTCAGCCATCCTCACAGAATATCCTGACAGTCCCACTCCTCACGGGACAAGTTCGAAGCTGTAGTTTTCAATCACTGTGTTGGCGAGAAGCTTTTCACACATCTCAGCGACAGTTGCTTCAGCATTCTCTGCTTCCGTTTCTTCAAGGTCCAGTTCAATGATTTTACCCTGGCGGACACTTTCGATACCGTCAAATCCAAGTGAATTCAGTGCCCCTTCTATGGCCTTGCCCTGTGGATCTAGGACACCGTTTTTCAGAGTGATCTTGACAATTGCTCGCATATTTTCCATTCGCTGGTTAGAGGCTTTGACTGCATCAATTGGATTGCACGAGAACC
>JBPCWG010000483.1:0-2684 GCA_051009705.1 Methyloligellaceae bacterium
AAGCTTTCGGGAATATCGTCAGGATCCGGACTTGCCCATGCCACGCAACAGCCCGATTTTTGTCGCCTATGACACGGGCCGTTCGCAACGTTTTCATCTCGAGGAAGTTGATCTGGAAGGGGAATACGAGCTCCTCGGTGAGTTCAGGCAAAATGGCCTGACGGACTATATTGTCCTGGCGCTGCCCTTTTCCGACGGATCTTTCAAGGCAATGAGTTTTGCAACGGATCGCCCGGGCGGATTCAGTCCGAGCGACCTTGAAATTCTTCATGGCCTGCGCCTGCCCCTGGCGACAACAATCGAAGTCCGCTATCTGCGCCATCTGGCCAATTTGCTGATGGAAACCTATGTCGGTCATGTTGCGGGGCGACGTGTATTGAACGGCGAAATCAAGCGAGGGTCGGGGGAGAACATTCAGGCGGTCATCTGGTTCTGTGATCTCAAGGGGTTCACGAACCTTTCTGAGAAACTCGAAGCCCCGGTCCTCATCGACTATTTGAATACATATTTGGAAATCATCGAAACCGCAATCAGTTCGCAAGGCGGAGAAATTCTAAAGTTCATTGGTGATGCGGTTCTGGCGATATTTCAAACAGTCAACGGTGATGAAAAACAAACAGCCCGGGCAGCGTTGGAGGGCGCTATTCGAGCGCAGAATGAAATTTCGAAAGTCAATCAGGAACGCCTGCAACAGGACCTGCCTCCCATCGCCTGCGGTATTGGCATTCACTACGGGGACGTTCACTATGGGAATGTCGGAGGTATGAAACGGCTGGATTTCACGGTCATCGGACCGGCTGTAAATCTGGCCAGTCGACTCGAATCCCTGACCCGCGACCTCGGTCAATCCATACTTGTCTCGTCTACAATCGCAGATTTGGACGTTGGCCGGTTGAAGGAACTCGGGACTTTCAAGCTCAAGGGCATTGAAACGGAAGAAAAAGTATTTACGCCCGAGGCAGGTTCCTGAAAATTCAGGTCGATAACTACACTCCGGACGGATAAAAAGCACTGGAATTTCGAATTCGAGGGGATCAAGTCCTCAGAGACCGACAGCGGTTTTGAGGGACGCCCAGATGGATTCGATGCTTTCCCAAATCGACCAGTCCTGTGCGGGACCAAACAATTGTCCCAGGGCGGCAGCGGCCGCAATGATCAAAGATAGATAGGCAACAAAAGTTGTCCGTCCGTGACGTGCCCCGACATCAAAAATTATCCGGTTTTGCTCGTCTATTTTTGAGGCGATTTTTTCGGCTATCAGTTCCGCAGCCGCGCTGTTGGCATCGATTGCGGTTTTATTGAGTTGGCGATCATGCTGCTGCTGGACAAAGTTCTCATGTCGTCGGGCAGCTTTTTCGGCGGCGTTATCTTGCATCGGAAACTGTTCTTCTGGGATGGAATGACAAAACAATATTTCTTCAATTTACGGCCTATTGGTGACCAAATCTCAATTTCGATCTTATCCTAGTTGGTGCTTTTGTGTCACATCTGCGGAAATCATGAGGTTAACCACCAAATTCACGTGCAAATCGTGGGGGCAAACGGAAAATTCGGCTTTTTGCATATTGCGAAAAATTTAATCACCTTGGTAGGTTAGCGAGGATTAGTGACTTGGGGGTTCAAATGACAGTGCGTACATCAAGTGTAAGTTGTTTATCGAAACTCAGAACAAACATTGTAGATAAGTTGGTTCTGATTCTAAGTTTTGCCATAATCAGTTTTGCCGCCACAGGGACTGCTCAATCCCTGCCGGATTTGATTATTACGAATGACTCTAAAATTAACCTGGATAGCCTGAGTTGCCAGACCGATCCAGCCTTGGCAGTCGGCCGTGTGGCGATCAAGAATATAGGCGATGATGTCGCCAGGCCCAGAACCGTAGGCGGGGGGCTGACCATGCGCTGGCTCACGGTCTACGTTCCGCAAAATCCCGATATGGTGTTTCTGAATGAAGGGGGACCTAATCTGGAGCCTCTGGATCAGAAAGGGATCGCTTTCGAACTCGGGACCGGTGTGCTCAAAAGGGGTCGCAACTTCGATGATCCAAGCCGTTTCAATGGCAGAAATCGCCAACAGATCCAACGTGGATCACAGTTCAACCGCTCGATACAGTTGGCGCTCCTGAAACTGAATTACGACCCCAGGGGAATTGATGGCATCATCGGACCACGAACACGCGGCGCTATCACACGGTTTCAGACCGAAGAGCTGGGTGTTGCGGGAACGGGAGTGTTGACCCGGTCACAGCGAAATGAACTGTTTTCTCGGGCGAAAGTAACTTCGTCGGATAGCGCCGGAGCTGTAGGCGGTGCGGTCGGGGAAACAGTCGTCGATATTTATGCTGTTGTCGATCCGCAGAATTTGATCGAAGAGTCAAACGAAGCCAATAACATCAAGCATTGGGTCGTCACGATCGACTGCAGTTAACAACCGACCGCGGTTTGATCAGAGGCGGACTGAATAAAGTGTGAGATGAATTGGGGATGCACGGCATATCGTCGATGCGTTCCCAATGCTCGCAATCGGAGCAGCGACTAGTTTCAAATTTTCTCTAATCACAAAAAAGCCGTGTATGCCCTTCTTCAGCATACACGGCTTTCATGTTCTATAGTCTGATACCAATATCGGGATTTCGATTAAACCGGTATGACCTGAAAGATGATCAGTAATCCCATAACAACGGC